>CAXUIG010000204.1:0-11827 GCA_964250845.1 uncultured bacterium
CTCCCCCCCTCTATTTCGCTTTGGCCAACTTTAGTTCTTGGTCTTTCAGCTCTAGGAGTTCTGGCACGCTCACAAATTTATAACCGCGTTTTCTAAGTTCGGCAATGATCTGTGGTAAAGCCTTCACAGTCTTCGAGCGATCGCCACCACCGTCGTGCATCAGCACAATCCCCCCTGGCCGGGCCTCTTTGAGCACAAGGTTAACCAACACTTGTGCCGGGGCGAGACGATAGAACCAGTCCCTAGAGTCAGCTGACCACATCATAACGGCGTAGTTTTTCTGTTTGGCGTAGGCAGCGGGCCCATTGTTCAGAAAGCCTCCGGGCGGACGGAACAAAGACGTTTTTACTCCCGTAATTTCGTAAATAAGTGCCGCCGTGCCCTCAATTTCTCGCGCTGCGGTGTCCTGGTTCATCCGGTGATACCAGTGGTGCCAGGTATGGTTGCCGATGGTGTGACCGGCCTCCACCACGAGCTTACCAATCTGGGGAAATCTTTTCAGGTTATTGCCGATCCAGAAGAAAGTAGCGGGGACGTCGTTTTGCTTCAGGATGTCCAAGACTTGCTCTGTGGTACGAGGCCAAGGACCGTCATCAAAGGTCAGAGCAATCACTTTTTCTTGGAGGGGGAGTGTGGTTTCAGCAATGGTTTTTCCCTGAAACTCCTTGGGTACAGAAAAGGCGCTGACTTGCTGCTCCAATTGGGCGATTTCGTTGGCGAACGCCTCAAACTGCGACCGAACTCCCGCTTTTACACCTGAGCTGTCTAAGGCTACGTTACTATGCTGCTGGGTTAGGGGCGAGGAGAGCTGCACCAACTCCGGTAGTAGCTTCGCCTGTTCAGTAGATTCGCCCTCATACCAGATCAAGCCTATGGCAACACTACAAACAGCAGCAACCAGCGCTATTAATATTCGGCGCCGCCAAACCAACAATTTACGCCTTGGCAGGTTACGTCTCATTACATTCCTTCCATCACCGCTGGTTCTTTGCGTAACAGCACTATTTCGCCGGATGTAACGCTCTCTAGCATGTCGTTGACTGTGTAGCAAATCAAAGTAGAAGCAGGCTTGACGGCGAGCAATAACAGATTATAGCAGGGCTAACATAGCGCCCACATCCCCCGATTAAATAGGTGAGCGGTATGGTTTTAATAATTCGTAATAATAAACAATGTAAGTTTAACATTAGTAATAGGAATTGGTAGTCAGTGGGTAGGGGCGGGGTAAAGAGCGCCTGTAGAGCTACAAACAAATGACGCAACGGTGAACAAGGGAGCTGCAATGGGAAACATCAAATTTGTGAAAGAAAATCGAGAAGTTGTGGCGGCGGATGGCGCCAATCTGAGGCTAAAAGCCGTCGAAAACAGTATCGATCTCTATACCTTCAGAGGCAAGATGATGAATTGTGGGGGCTACGGTCAATGTGGAACCTGCATTGTCGAGATAGTCGAAGGCATGGAAAATCTTTCACCCCGCACACAGGTAGAAAACCAGAAACTGAAGAAAAAACCCGATTCGTACCGGCTTGCTTGTCAAACATTGGTTCAGGGGCCGGTGAGTGTGGTAACGAAGCCGTAACGAAGTGAATGTTTATCACACTGGCCTCGATAATGATATTCTAAGGTTATTGAGCTGAACTCCGATAGAGGCTGTCATTCGATGCAAGTTAATGACCTAGGGTTTGTGGCGAGCATCCTGTTCGTGCTAGTTCCCACTGTCTTTTTATTAATTCTGTACATCCAAACCGCTAGCCGCGATAGCAAAAAAGATTCTTAGTAGTCTGTCCCAAACAAGAGACCCCGGCGCTGCACAGCGTTGGGGTCTCTTGCTATCTCCTGTTTACTAGCGAGGGCATGGCGTCGGGAGCATGTCACGCAACGGTACGAGCTAACAACACCGGGCAGTTAGCATGGACTCGAACGTAGTCCGACAAAGAAGCGCCCAGTAGCCGATCTAGATCAACAAAACTCTTGGCTATCGAGGGGCGGCGCTCGGGCGAACCCAGCACTAACAGGTCTACATTCATCTCGTCTGCCAAACGGCAAATTTCTTCACCCGGACTACCGCTGCTTTTGACACAGCTTGGTTGCACGCCCTGTTTCTTTGCTTCTGCCACTGCCGGTGCGAGAACGGGGTCTTTCTCTGCCGCAGTCAAAGGCTCTTCAGAGCGCAAGACACTCACATTTTTGTTGACGTGAACTAAAATTAACTCACCTCTGTTAAGACCTTGCAGGAGTGACAGTGCCAACTGCAAGCACTGTCTTGCCGCCTCAGAAGCGTCCATCGCCACCATGATGCGGTTAATTTTTTTGACATAAATATCGTCCTTTACCAGCAGCATGGGGTGAGAGGACAACTGGAAAACGTACTGACTGACTGAGTTGGATAAAATTGACTGCAGGCGCTTTAGCCCTCGTGAACCCATGATGATCAAGTCAGCATCGATTTCGTCGGCTACCTGGCAAACCACATCCTTAGGTTCGCCTTGTCGCAGAATTGCAGAAACTCGGCTTGGATCTAAATTCAAAGACTCAATGGCATCAGCGAGGATCTTGCCTCCCTCTTCCCACTTGGCTGTCATGACTTGAGCGGTAGTTTGGGCAGGAACAACGTGCAACACATTGACGGCTGAGTGTTGCAGCGCTGGTAGTTCCTTTAAATGTTTGAGCATCTCTTCGGCATGTCCCAATCCAGAGACAGCCAGCAAAATTTTTTTCATCATTGTCGGTTCGTCTCGTTTTTAAGTTGGCTTGTTTTTTCTGAATCCTTACGTCGTGAGATTTAATTGTTCAATCAAGCTCAAGCAACAATCGTGAGCAGTAAACTAGCCGTTTGATCACTATTTTGCGCCTAGTCTACCTCAGGGCTTTTTAAGTTTTGTTACCTAAAAAAAGCAAACCCCAGTAGAAATCCGGGTTATACTGGTTATAGGAAACGCTCATGCTATCAATCAGGTTGAATCTCGCCTGTGGAACTCTCGTGCAAATCTGAATACGCTCTTCTGGCTCTGTTAGAACTGGCAACTCACTACCAGAGCAACGAACCGCTGCAAATTCGGCAGATAGCAAATCAACAAAATATACCGGATCGCTATCTGGAACAACTACTAGCGACATTGAGGCGTGGGGGTCTGGTTAAAAGCCAACGTGGGGCAAAGGGAGGCTATATCCTGGCACGGGAACCCCGGAAGATTACGCTTTTGGAGGTGTTCGGATGCCTAGAAGGATTAGATGTCCCTGATTGTGAGCAAGACACCAATTCCAAAACGGTAGAAAGTGGAGTGGTTCAGGAAATCTGGCAGGAAGCACGTCAGGCGGCTAACTTAGTGTTGCAAAAGTATACGCTCCAGGATCTCTGTGAGCAGCGAACGGCCCGACGGCAGCTGGATATAATGTATTACATCTAAAGAAAAAAGAATTGTAGCTGTTAGTAAATTAAAAGTAAAGCCATGCGGATTGCTCATGACGTTACAGAACTCGTAGGTCGCACCCCCCTGGTACAGCTGAACCACATCCCGGCAGCTGAAGGATGTGTCGCCCAGATTGTGGTCAAACTAGAAAGTATGAACCCATCTGCCTCGGTTAAAGACCGGATTGGGGTCAGCATGATCAACGCGGCAGAGCAGGAGGGGCTGATTACTCCTGGCAAGACTATATTAGTGGAACCAACTTCAGGAAATACGGGAATTGCCTTAGCAATGGCGTCGGCAGCGAAGGGGTATCGGTTAATATTGACGATGCCGGAGACAATGAGCGCTGAACGCCGGGCGATGTTGCGTGCGTATGGGGCAGATCTGGAACTGACGCCGGGAATTGAGGGCATGAGTGGCGCGATTCGACGGGCACAGGCGATTGTTGAGAAAACGCAGAATGCGTATATGCTGCAACAGTTTAGCAATGCGGCTAATCCCCAAATTCACCGGGAAACAACAGCAGAGGAAATTTGGCAGGATACTGACGGGCGAGTAGATATAATGGTGGCCGGGATCGGCACAGGTGGCACGATGACAGGCGTGGCAGAGGTACTAAAAGCACGCAAGCCGAGTTTTCAAGCGATCGCAGTCGAACCCACCAATAGCCCAGTTTTGTCTGGGGGACGTCCCGGAGCGCACAAAATTCAGGGCATTGGCGCTGGGTTTATTCCGCAAGTGCTGAAGGTTGAATTGATTGATGAAGTGATTAGCGTAACCGATGAAGATGCGATCGCATACGGTCGGCGTCTGGCGCGAGAAGAAGGTCTACTATCTGGCATTTCCTCGGGTGCGGCTTTGTACGCAGCGATTCGCGTTGCCCAGCGCCCGGAAAACAAGGGGCGCTTGATTGTGATGATTCAGCCCAGCTTTGGAGAAAGGTATTTAAGTACGCCGTTGTTTCAAGACTTGGAGCCACGAGTACCCGCCACCGTTGGTTAGCGCTAAAGTGGTGGAATGGCAGATTCCAATTACTATAAAACCCTGCAAGTTAATCCGGCGGCGAGCCAAGCGGAGATTAAACAAGCCTATCGCCGGTTGGTAAAGTTATATCACCCCGACAGCAATAGCGAAAGGGCGGATCACGAGCAGATTATCCAGATCAATGCCGCCTATGAGGTATTAGGGGATGCCAGTCGTCGGCAGTCTTACGACCAGCAAGTGTGCGATCGCAGCGCTCGGACACCGAGGACACGGCAACAGCGAGCAGCATCTGCCCAAAATCAATACCGCGCCTCACGGCAAACGGGACGGGATGCTGATGAGCAAGTTGAGCAATGGCTGAACCAGGTTTATCAGCCAGTAAATCGTCTGCTGTGTCAAATTCTCAATTCCCTAGAGGAGCAAATCGACGAACTAGCGGCTGACCCGTTTGATGATGAACTGATTTCGGAATTTCAGGCTTACTTAAAAACCTGTCGCGACTACCTCAAGCAGGCGAGTCTTGCTTTTCGTTCCATGCCCAATCCGCCCAGTGTAGCTAGAGCCGCCGCTAACCTCTACTACTGCCTTAATCAAGTGGGGGATGGTATTGAGCAGTTAGAGTTCTTCCCGCTGAACTACGATGAGCGCTATTTGCACATGGGTCAAGAACTGTTCCGAATTGCGGCGGGATTGCACTGCGAAGCACAAGTTGGCTTAGGCGCGAGCGCTTAATCTTTCTCCTGACGACTGACTCCTGGTGGAAAATTAGTTTAATCTAATAGCAGCGCCAGGTGAAAAAATTTTACATCCTGCTGGCAGCATACTCATGCAATGCATTGTCAATCGTCGCGCTCAGTTTTCAGCCAGCCACCGTTACTGGTTGCCAGAATTGAGTCAAGCAGAGAACATTCAGCAATTTGGCCCCTGCACCCGCGCTCCAGGGCACGGACATAATTACGTCCTGTTTGTTTCCATTGCCGGGGAGTTAGATAAATATGGCATGGTACAGAACCTGTCTAAAGTCAAGCAAGTGATCAAGCGGGAAATTACCAGCCAGCTGGACTTTTCCTATCTCAACGACGTTTGGCCAGAATTTGTTCAAACCCTGCCCACCACAGAAAATATCGCACGAGTGATCTGGCAGCGACTGGCAACCCACCTACCCCTTGTCCGTGTGCAGCTGTTTGAACATCCGGAACTTTGGGCCGATTATCAAGGAAACGGAATGGAAGCCTACCTCACCATCAGCAATCACTTTAGCGCTGCCCATCGGCTCGCTCATCCTGACCTGAGTTACGAAGAAAACTGCGAGATTTACGACAAGTGCGCTCGTCCCAACGGTCATGGTCATAACTACCACCTGGAAGTAACCGTCAAAGGTGAGATTGACCCGCGCACCGGCATGAGTGTTGATTTGGGAGCCTTACAGCAGGTGATTTCAGACCAGGTGCTCGAGCCATTTGATCACACCTTCTTAAACAAAGACGTTGCCTACTTTACCAAAGTCATTCCTACGGCTGAAAACATTGCCGTTCACATCTCTAACCTGCTGCGATCGCCGATTCGAGAACTGGGAGCCCAGCTGCACAAAGTCAAGCTGATTGAAAGTCCCAATAACTCGTGTGAAGTCTACTGCACTGAATCGGGATCAGATTCAGTCAGTAGCGAAAAGAGTGAATCAGTTCTGACTTTGGTGTAGATTGGCCTGCTTAGAAATTCGCACGCCTCCTTGGTAAATTCGCCACCCCTATAGCTAGGATGGGGACCGGGTGCCGCTCAGACCTTGCACTAGAAGGTCTAGTTCCAGTTGCATCTGGTTACAGACTTTTTCATAGCAAGCATCCACGTACTCCCGATCTCTAGCAGCAGAGCTACCATAATGCTCAAACACAATAGGTGCACAAATCCGGGTGTGGATCGCTACAGGCAGAGGAATATTAGGCATTGGTCCAATTGCCAACCCCCAAGGCAGTCCTAAGTAAATCGGAAATACAATCGGATCTAGGCCAAATAACCACGGCATGCCCCACTCATGCAGTTGCCGTAACTGCTTGTAGAAGTCAGCCAGGATGATCAGGGTATCATGGGCTCCATTCGAAATTGCTGGCACGATTGGTACGCCTTCCCGCAGTGCCAGTTTGATAAACCCTTTACGCCCCGCAAAGTAAATTCGATGGCGCAGTTTGTGGGGTCGCCACAAATCTTCAGCCCCCCCTGGATAGACAAGTACAGCTGCACCTCGTCGGAGGGCAGCGCTTGCCATTTTGGGGTGAGCCCTTACTGCCCCTACCTGCACTGTCAGCCGAGCGTATGCTGGCAACATCCAGACATTTGGATGCATCAGTCCGTAAACCAAGCGCTCTGGACCAAACCTTCGAAACCAGTCATACATAAACATCAGCGTATCTGGTGCCAGCAGGCCGCCGTTATGGGAACCCACAATCAGCATACTCCCCTCAGAGGGTAGGTGATGCCAGCCATCACTTGTCACCCGAAAGTAATAGCGGTAGAGCAGTTCCCCCAGTGGTAGCCAAGATTCAATTACATGCGGATCTCGCTCCTCTAGTGACCAACCATCGAACCGACTGGAGGTATGGCTTTGTTGAAGTAAGTTTTCCGCCATTTGATCTCAATCCATCTCCAATTAAGCAAAATTTTTAACGATAGCGGCGATCCGCTGCATGGCGCATATAGCGGTAAATTCCCCAAGCTATTAGTCCTGGAATTAGATTAAGCACGAGGCGGCTAACTATAAACCACCAAACACTTGGGGAAAACAGCTGATCTGGACTTAAAGGGCTGAGACTTCTTGCTAAGAGGAAAATCCCAAAAAGGGCATTGCCTCCCAGTGCGAAGGCAAACAGCGCTAAACCCAGTTGCCAGTAACGGGGGATCGGTGTGTAGCCAGAAATTAGGTTGATTAGGGGCTGACGTTGCGATCGCCGCAGTAACCCCTCCATCCGCCAGAACATCCAGAGCAGAAACGGGAATAAACCATAGCTCAGAAAGTGTAGCGGCTCTGGATAACGCCAAGCGTTAGATAATACATTCACCAGGGCATGACTTGCAACTGCATTTATCAATTTCTTGGCAACAACCCCCCGATACCCAGATGAATGAAATCTTGAGCCAGTGACTACTCCAAGGGCATACCCCCAAGGAGCAGAAAACAGCGCGTGAACTGGGGTGCCAATCAAGCGGTCAAGAATAGATGCAGTGCCGTTAAAAAGGTAAACCCAGTTTTCCTCAGCGGCAAATCCCAAAGCAACAGCTGTGGTGGCGAGGAATAAACTACTGGGGCACTTTCGCTTCGCTCTGAATACATAAGAGCTGGTTAAGACAACTCCGCTTAACTTGCTGCCTTCTTCAATCGGGCCAACTTCCACTACCTGGCGCAGGGCAACTCCAGGCAGAGACTGGGTGATTTTATCCCAATCTCTAACCGACCTGGCTAGATGCTCGAACCCCCATTCCAAACCCAGCGCCATGAAGCCTGATATTGCCCCGACGAGAAAGAATAGCAGGATCTTGGGCAGGGGTGGTGCAGTTGGGACGCGGTGATAGTAGTAGGCGAGCAGCAAAACTGGTGGTGCGATCGCCCACACTACCATTTGTAAACTTCCCACGCTCAGATGCTATCCTAGCCGGGCAATTATAGTGCGATGACGGGGGCTGTTGCAAGTGATAGTGGGAGCCGTGAAACCTGCCTCAACTAGCGCTTGTTCAATGTCCAACGCGAAATATTCATCTAGGTAAGGCTCGGTGCTCTTTAGCAACGTCAAGATGTAGGGCTGCATCTTGGCATAAATTTCGGATTTGGGGTTCATGTCCATGATTGCCAAATAGCCGCCCGGACGCAGCAGACGCCGCGCCTCCTGGAAAATCTGCTTGGTTGCCAGCTGAGGCAATTCGTGGCACATCAGAAAAGTGGAGACTAAATCAAACGAGGCAGTTGGTAGCCCAGTGGATTCAGCTGCTCCGTGAACCCAACTGATTTGAGCGTCACGTTGCTGGGAGCGGTAGTGGGCAACGGCGAGAAAATAGGCTGACAAGTCTAAGCCAGTAATTTTAGCTTGGGGATAAACTTCCTGCAGGGCAAAAGTGCTCATCCCAACACTGCACCCCAAGTCTAAAATATCTTGGGGCTGGGGGGTAATTTTGTCTTTAAGGACATCGTGGTAACTCTGCCGAAGTTTGGCATCTCCTTGCGCTCCAGCATGGGGCCAAATTTTAGCGTGGACGGCGTAAGCGGCGGATTCTACCTCTAGTGCCGCTTCCCAGCAAAGATTACCCTGGTCGTAGGCATGGAACGTCCGGCGGTAGTAGTCTGGGTAGGTAAGCTGGGTGTTTTCTACCTGACTAAGCTCGGTTTCCCAATCCCGCGATCGCAACGCCTGCACTTCCTTTGTCCAAGGCACCCCAATCTTCTCGGCGCGTTTAATCATCATCTGACGAGCTTGGTGCTTGGCTAGGTTTGCTAAAGGCTTGATTGCCAGAACCCCATTCACCAAACGTGAAGTTAATCCAGGAGCAGTATTGACGGCAGCGGTCATGAGTAAAAGACTAAAACAGCAATCTTTAACTTATGACATATTTACTAGTAAACAATCTACAAGGATAGTATTTACCACAAACGTATAATATTATACCTATCAAAAGCTGGATCACAGCTCACAATTGGTATCTGCTCCACCGATAAACCACAAGAAGCTGTGTGTATCGAGCAGCAACTTCACGGCATGTGTTCGTTGAATTCTGCAAGCGGATCATCAAAATCATCCGACATCTGGATCAGTCCTCTGGCACTCCCAAACTGTGGGCGAGGCTTGGTTGAGGCAATAGGTATCACTTGCTGATTAGTATTATTTACTCTGATCTGCGCTTGTTCTAAAATGAACAATGTTATAGAACGGAGTGTTCTCTGGAAGCTGGATGGGAACGCCAAACAATATAATACATAATACAATAAGGCCAGTAGCTAAGATTGGTAGAAGGTTAGAAACGTTTTTTTCTATGACTTGACTTTGTTCAATAACTAAAATATTAATTATTGACTCGGCAGCATTTAAAGCTAGTTGCTGTCCTTTGGCAATTGTACAAATCTCATTAATTACTGGCTGATAAGAAATAGCATCTTCGTCAGCTTGCTCGATCATCTTTCGAGCCGATTCTTTTTCGCTCTTCCCGTCTGTGATAAACTTGAAAAACTTTAGAACAGACCATACTGCTATTGAAATTTCTGTAATTCCTATAATGCCAAGAAGAAAAGATACAACTATTCCAATTGGAGACCAAAGAGAAGTTATCCTATAGTGATTTTTTGATACAAATGCTAGTAATTCTATTAAAATAAAAAGGGGAGTAAACAAAGTATAAAAAGATAATTTCACCCAATTTATTTTAACTCTTCTGTTGTTTGAAGCTGATTTGATCTTCTTTCTAGGCTTAAAAGTATGACTCTCTCTACTTTCTACTTTATCAAAAATGTAATCTCTTGGTTCAGTAATATCTGCAACGTCTGCCAAGATATTAAGCACGCGAGTCACTGCTTTTTCCATATCAGAGGCATGTATATTTTCAAACATTTATGACCCCTCAGAAATAAACACGGAACGTGCTAAAAGTAACTCGCTATTATAATACAGTGGAGCTTAGCCATCAATATGAGAGATTTTGATAACCTTCTTCAGATAATGGTCGCGCCTTGGTGGGTAGTTCATACCTCCCATAAGCTGACCAACACCACATCTAGCTATAAACTATTTTTAGTGAAAAATTAAGGATTTAGATCAGGTTTCGCACTTTGAGCAGATATCAGCCAACGGCGTTAATCTAGAAAAAACCCTTGAGCTGTTAGAGTTAACCAGTTCAGACGATACCGTTTAATCTTACAAGTTCCCTAAGATATAGATGTTGCAGTCTTATTTTGATTCAGAAAATAACCGCCACAGATCCTTTGAGTTACCGGGGGCAAAACCTCACTACAACCCAGATCGCCCCGGACAAGTCGAGCATATCTTTCTAGACCTCAGTCTGGATATTCCTTCCCAGAGTTACCACGGCACTTGCACTATTCAACTTTTGCCGGTACGAAGTGGAATTGAGAGGTTGACGTTGGATGCAGTTAACCTCAATATCCAGTCCGTCCAAGTTGACAACACGCCGCAAAAGTTTGACTACGACGGACAAGAGCTGCAGATCCAAATCGACCCACCCACACAGCTAGGTCAGCGGGTAACGATCGCGATCGCCTACTCAGCCGAAAAACCTCAACGGGGTATCTACTTCATTCAACCTAACGAACACTACCCCAAAAAACCAACCCAAGTCTGGACTCAGGGAGAAGACGAAGACTCCCGCTTCTGGTTCCCCTGCTTCGACTACCCAGGTCAGCTGGCTACCTCAGAGATTAGGGTGAGAGTTCCCAAACCCTTGCTCGCGATTTCCAACGGGCAGCTAATTAACACAGAGTCAGACGGCGACTATAAAATATACCACTGGTCTCAAGAGCAAGTCCATCCCACCTACTTGATGACCCTGGCAGTGGGAGATTTTGCCGAAATTCAGGATGAGTGGCACGGTAAGCCAGTAACTTACTACGTTGAAAAGGGTCGTGAGTCAGATGCCCGCCGCAGCATGGGCAAAACCCCCCGCATGATTGAGTTTTTCAGCGACAAGTATGGCTATCCTTACCCCTTTCCCAAGTACGCCCAAGTCTGCGTCGATGACTTCATCTTTGGGGGCATGGAAAACACCTCTACCACGCTGCTGACTGATCGCTGCCTGCTGGATGAACGGGCGGCGCTAGATAACCGGGGCACTGAAAGCTTGGTCGCTCACGAGCTAGCCCATCAGTGGTTTGGAGATTTGGTTGTGATCAAGCATTGGTCTCATGCTTGGCTTAAGGAAGGCATGGCTTCCTACTCCGAGGTAATGTGGACAGAGCATGAGTATGGCTCGGAGGACGCGGCTTACTACCGATTGCTCGAAGCCCGCAACTATCTTACTGAAGATAGTAGCCGCTACCGCCGTCCCATCGTTACCCATGTCTACCGGGAAGCAATTGAACTGTATGACCGCCACCTCTATGAGAAGGGGGCTTGTGTCTACCATATGATCCGGGCAGAGTTGGGAGACGAGTTGTTCAGTTTGGCAATCCATACATTCGTTCAAGATCATGCCCACAGAACAGTAGAAACCATCGACTTACTACGAGCGATCGAAAAAGCTACTGGGCGTAATCTCCTATTTTTATTCGACCAGTACGTTTATCGCGGTGGTCATCCCGACTTCAAAGTAGCTTACTCTTGGGATGGGGATAGCAAACTGGCAAAGGTGACAGTTACTCAAACCCAAGCAAAAGAAGGTAAAAACGGCAGTGGAAACGATTTATTTGACCTGAAAATCCCCATCGCCTTTGGCTTCCCCCCCTC
>CAXUIG010000205.1:0-11763 GCA_964250845.1 uncultured bacterium
CCCCTCCCCCCTCCATAAATAAAGAACTATCTAATGTTTTTATATTTGTCAAAGCTGCTTCCCGTGTTTCTCTATCCGTTGGGATTGGCCTGTGTGCTGATACTGGTGGCATTGGTGACGCTGTGGAGACGGCCTCGGTGGGCAGCTGCTATGATGGCGCTGGCGTTGATTGTCTTGCTGTTTGGAGGTAATGGCTGGGTTTCGCGCGAGTTAGTGCGATCGCTAGAGTGGCAAAATATCCCACCAGCTCAACTCCCCCAGGCAGAAGCAATTGTAGTTTTGGGCGGTGGCACAAAACCGGCTTTTCCGCCACGGCCTTGGGTTGATTTAAGTGAAGATCGCCTCCTCTATGCCGCTCGTCTGTACCAGCAAAAGAAAGCTCCTCTGGTGATTGTCAGCGGTGGTCGCATCCAGTGGCTCGGCAGTGAGCCACCAGAGTCGGTGGATATGGCTGCGGTTCTAACCTGGCTGGGTGTCCCTAAGGGAGCGATTTTACAAGACCCCGATTCCCTCAATACCTATGAAAATGCGGTGAATGTGCGGAAAATTCTAGAGTCCCGTGGCATCCGCCGAGTGCTGCTGGTGACTTCTGCCATCCATATGCCGCGATCGCTCCTGATCTTCAAGCGCCAGAAAATTGCCGCCATTCCCGCTCCCACTGACTTTTTCGTCACCGCCAACGACTTTCAAGAACAGCAAACCACTCCCCAGGGCGAACTATTGAATCTGCTACCCGATGCTGACCGGCTACAGCAGTCCACTCGCGCTTTGAAGGAGTATGTAGGTCTGGTTGTCTATCGTTTGCGCGGCTGGCTGTGACCCAGTCGCTATAATTTCAGTGGTGAGTGCTCAACACTGATAACTTTTAGATAATGCCCGACGAACTACGACGAATTATCCCAGCTCCTCAACCGGAAATCCAGGATACCTTTGCTGCTTACCAGACAACACGCCAGTTTTACCAAGAAGTGCAGTCGCGGGCGGAACTGAATACTTACTGCGATTGGTATTATACAACAGCAGAGCTGCACCGTCAAGAACTACAGCAGATGCGGGGCGAACTCAACATTCTGGGTTGGTTTCGCCGGGGAAGACGTTAGGGATTACCAGTGCGGCAGCTAGGTCAAAACCTCTAACTCACCCTCACGCAAGTGGGCTTTAAATTTTTTACTAAACTGGACGTGAACCGGCAGATTGGCGCTTACTGGTCTACCTTGCCATTCGTTAATAAACCCCACAACTTCTCCTTCTAACCCCTTGAGATCAAAGGGTTGATTGCGATGCTCAGGATGATGATAAACAATGATGGATTCTTTGATGCGGACGCGATCGCCAACTTTCATAACATTTGAACCTAGTACTTCCTCTCCACCAACTTGCACTACTGCCAGTCCTCACTACAAGTGCTTGTTCACACAATCTTTCTATTTTTACATATAAACAGGCGTAAACCTCACTTTGGCGCAGTGAGCTATAGTTCAGATCGAGTGCCAGCAGCTTGATCCAGCTGACACTTTGTACACAGTCCAAAAAACTCCAGGGTGTGGTAGAAAATCTTGAACTGGTGGGATTGGTGCAACTGGGTTTCTAGTTCGTGGACGGGGCATTGATTAATGGGAAGGGATATCCCACACTGTAGGCAGGTCAGGTGGTGCTTGTCTTGTTGCACTGAGCTATAAAGGGACTCGCCGGAGGTCAATGTCCGCACTTGAACTACTCCTTCTAATTTTAAGGCTTCTAGGGAGCGGTAGACCGTTGCCAGCCCAATGCTCTGGTTGCGGTTACGCAGTTCTACATAAATATCCTGAGCGGAAATAGCTCGGTTCAAGGTCTTGAGCAGGTTCAGAATCCGCTCCTGAGAGCGGGTGCGTTCAGCTTTCATAGACAATTTTTAAATATTACTCAACCTTGCTGTATTAAGAAGACGATAGGATAGCGTTTGTTGTAGTCAGAAAAAGCGAAGTGTTGCGGAAGTATCAGGCTCGGATCTATGTTACCCTTCGGCCTTCAGTTCTTGACCCAGCTGGCACGGCTGTTCAGTCGGGGCTGAAGCAGATGGGGTACGAAACTGTGGAGCAAGTGCGGATTGGGAAGTATATTGAGCTGACGCTGAGTACAGAGTCAGATGAGAATACAGTGCGCCAACAGCTGGATCGGATGTGCGATCAGGTGTTGGCGAATTCAGTGATTGAAATTTATCGGTTTGACTTAATAGAAGTGTCTGTAGATATGGGATCTTCGCTGTGAAATTTGGGGTTATTGTTTTTCCTGGTTCAAATTGCGATCGCGATGTCGCCTATGTCACCCGCGACTTGCTGCATCAGTCAACACGGATGGTTTGGCATCAAGAAACTGATATTTCTGACTTGGACGTGGTAGTGATTCCGGGCGGCTTTAGCTATGGAGATTATCTCCGCTGCGGTGCGATCGCTCGTTTTTCCCCTGTGATGCAGAGCGTTGTGGAACACGCCCACCAAGGTAAGTTCGTCCTCGGCATCTGCAATGGCTTCCAGGTTTTGACGGAGGCGGGACTATTACCTGGGGCGCTGGTGCGGAATCGGGATTTGCATTTTATTTGCGATCGCGTTCCTGTTAATGTAGAGCACACAGATCTTCCTTGGACGCAAGCCTTCTCACCTGGCCAAGTTCTTACTCTCCCGATTGCCCACGGCGAAGGGCTATTTTACGCTGATGGTGATACTTTAACACAGTTGGAAGATAACAATCAAGTCCTATTCCGCTACGAGGGTGACAATCCCAATGGCTCTGTGAACAATATTGCTGGTATCTGCAACCGTCAGGGGAATGTACTGGGAATGATGCCCCATCCAGAACGGGCGTCAGATCCAATGTTAGGGAACACGGATGGGATGGGATTGTTTAAGGGGTTGTTGGCTGGGGTGGGTGCGATTCCGGCGTCGCCCCCCTTCTCAAGCATTGTCGCTACAAAGTGAGGAATGTGGGTTTAAAAGTTGAAACTAGTGCGGATATGGCCTACATATTGAGTGGCATTTCTGCTGTCATTTTCCGGATTAAAAATCACCCATAAACCAGGAGTGATAGATATATACTCGTTTATTTGGAAGCGGTAGAAAGCCTCCAGATGGTATAAGCTACCTCGATCCCTGCGGATACTACTGGCAGTTACTTTTGGTGGCATCCCGAACAAAATTCCGGGGAGATTGCCTTCACCACCTAGATCTGGAAAGGTAATGCCGAGCGCCCAGTACCAGATATCTGCGTTACTCCCGTGATGCACAAAAACTGGCAGGGTGCTACCGATGCCATTAGAAATATCACTTAAACCACGACTTTCGCTGGTGGCATGGGTATACGTTCCCCAAGCGTGGATTTGAAGATGCTGGGCAAAGCGATAAAAACCTTGCAGGGCAATTGACTGACTGGATGTAGCGATTTTAGTTCCAAATGGCTGTTCAGCTAAAAAACTGCCAGTCCCACCAGAGAGATTAACCTGACTACCGGCAGAGGGTGAGAAAGAAGGCGCATAAGCTATTCCTATAGCACCCTGAGGCAGATAATAGGCAAGCTGAGCCAAACCATTAAATCCGCCATTAAATAGACCAGTTCCAGGGGTGGGGAGGTTAGGGGTACCGGTCAAATATCCCAACGTCAGAATCAGGTTCTGGCTGATAGACCAATTGATCGCCGCCCCACCACCCCCCCTGCGATAGAAGGGATTATACTCACCGAAATAAGAGGGGATTCCGAGGGAATCGTCCGCTATGGTCGGAGGCGTTAGGGTTTCAGTTATATCAGTGAACCCAACACCAACAGGTCCAACGGTGAGTGAAACGGAGGAACCTAGAGGAGTACGATATAACAAGTGCGGGATTGTAACTGTACTGTTGGTGCTTGATTGATAGTTCAGCAGCGTCAGATTGGTGCCACTGGCGGGGGCAAATGAACCAAAATCTGACATCTCTAGACGAACTCTTAGCAGGTCTAAGCCAGTAAAACTAGCTTCGTTATTCAGACGAATTCGATCACCAAAAATAGCGTTGTTCTGGTTTGAATTTCCGCCGACACGATTGCCAAAGTTATCTGTAATTCCCGTGATTACCTGTGCATGCAGCTTGGTTGTCGGGGAAAATTGCTGTGCTTCTAACTGCACTGTTCTAGTTTCGAGGGAGGCAACGCGCCCACGTAGCAGCGCTAGTTCAGCGGCAAACTCTTGTTGAAGACGCATGAGAATTGCCACGTCTTCCTTTCTAACCAGGTCATTGATACCAGCTGCAATTAGTTCGTTTACGTGGTGTAAACAATTATTCAAACCAGTGGCAAATTCATAGCGCGTCAAAGCTCGGTTGCCGCGATAGGTGCTATCAGGATACCCAGCAATATAACCGTAGCGCTCGGCCAAGGACTGCAAAGCGAGGCTCGCCCAATCGCTCGTCTGCACGTCCGACAATCGGGAAACGGATGTGAGCTGAGTGATTGGGGTCGTAGGTGGTTGATTGTACTGGTCAATTTGTTGTAACTCACTGCTGGTGCTATCGGAGCTTTGGGCTGGTTGAGTAGTGACTTGCTGCGCCATTAGGCTGCTGGGAGCGATTGATTGTACCAAGGTGCAGTCTGCCATTAACAAGATAGCGACCAAGAACCTTGGACTCAAACTCAGAAAGTTATATAATGTTTTTAACATTTTTTTGCTCTGTCTTTACGCGATTACACGTAAAAATTGAAATGATAGAGCTTGACCCGCCACCCTAATTCCGGACATGAGCGAATAGTGAACAAATGTTTTCTTCACATTTGTTCCAATTCCATGCCTTTGGTTTCCTTAATGAAAAAGGCAACGAAAAAGATCGAGATAGCTGCTGCCACTGTATAAACACCGTAGGCAGCACCCAGCCCGAAATATTGCAGCAGGGGAGGAAATGTCGTCGAAACAATGAAATTCGCAATCCATTGAATTGCAGCAGCCAGTGAAAGTGCAGCACCTCGAATCTTGTTATTAAACATTTCTCCCAACAGCACCCAGACCACTGGTCCCCAGGAGAAACCGAAGCAAAACACATAGAGGTTGGCTGCTAGGAGAGCCACAATGCCCGCAGAGCCGCTCAGTGTAGGGTTGCCAGCAGCATCCAACGTAGCACTCCTAAAAATAGCAGCCATCGTCCCTAAGGTTACAGTCATGCCGATCGACCCTAGAAGGAGCAAGGGCTTGCGACCAAACTTATCCACAAAGGCGATCGCGATCAGCGTCGTAATAATGTTTACGGCTCCTGTGAGCACCGTGATCGTTAAGGAATCTTTTTCGGAAAACCCGACTGCCCGCCACAAAACACTGCTGTAGTAGAAGATCACATTAATGCCAACAAACTGCTGGAATACAGACAAGCCTATTCCTATCCAAACAATCGGGAGGAGTCCGCCATTTCTCCCTTTGAGGTCAGAAAAACTGGGTTTGCGCTCTCGAAGCACTGTTTGCCTAATTTCCTCGATTTTTTCCCGAACGTTACCTCCCAAAATCTTGGCAAGGACGGAAGAAGCTTCCTGCTCTCGTCCTTGGGCAACTAAGTAGCGGGGGGATTCGGGAATCGTTAAAGCCGCCATCCCGTAGAGCGCGGCTGGAAGGACTCCTGTCCAAAACATCCAGCGCCAAGCCGCCACCCCAAACAAAAACGGCGACTCTGCTGAACCGGCTGACACAGCGATAAAGTAGTCGCTCAGTAGAGCGATGAAAATCCCAACCACAATCGCTAGTTGCTGGAGAGATCCTAGCCTTCCCCGCAAATTGGAGGGAGAACACTCCGCAATGTAGGCTGGCGCGATCACGCTGGCAACGCCGATTGCAATCCCACCCAATAGTCGCCAAAAGATAAAATCCCAGATACTGAAGGCAAGCCCGGAGCCAATGGCACTGATGGTAAACAAAACCGAAGCTACCACCATTGCCTTGACTCGACCATAACGGTCTGCAATCTGTCCTGCGAAGAAGGCTCCAACTGCAGAGCCCAGCAAAGCTAGGGACACTGCTAGACCAGTCAGCCAACTACTGGTGTTAAAGGCCTTTGCTAGAGCTAAAACCGCGCCGTTGATCACAGCAGTGTCAAAACCGAACAAAAAACCACCGAGGGCAGCAGCACCAGTAATCAGGATGACATAATACGTGCCAGCTTTACGAGTAGTAGAGGACATGATTATATTTTGTAGATGTAGTCAGAGTGTTAGCTAAACTCAGTTGAGGTATAAGGTAATTTTCTCGGGTAGCTTTTGAACTTTTTAGTACATTGCCATAGAGAACTTCCCCTCGTTTTGAGCTAGTGGAGAGGAGATACTACCGAATAGAAAACCATTCTATTCCCTAATTCATATTCTTGGTTTAGCAGTTGATCTATCCACGGCTTTATTAGCCTTCTAACTTATTAATTAAAAACTAAAACTAGTTAGAGATTTATCACTCTAAAGTTAGATTATCATCAATTATGATGGTATAAAAAAGTGCTTATGTATAGTTGTAAATTAGTTAATTTATCTAAATAAAAATTTAGATAAATTAAGTTTAACGGCTGACTTGGTTGATATTTTTGATTTCCTCAGCTCACATTTTATATAAATGTATTGTTGAGATTATATTATATATGTATATATCCATAAACTTAATGTAAGTTAACTAAAGGCGAAACTGAATGGTTAGCGGTGGGCATTCGTGACAATTTAAGATAGTGCTATTTTTGTCAATAAGCAATTTGGCTATTATCAAAACCATGATTGCTGAAAGACTTGAAAGTACGAATGGCTCGACCACCAATGGAAAACGCATTTAATCAAACACAGAGCAATTCTTGTCAGTGCGGTCAGATCCATCGAGGCGATCGCCGTTGGTTTGTGCGATCGCTCCTACCCGGTTTGGCGATCGCCTTTCCTGTTCTGCTGAGTGCCCAGCCAGCTAGAGCCGTAGACTATAAAGCGAAGGCACTGGTGCAAAGCTTGTATTGATTTTCGGTTTGTGGCTTCAGAGCAATACTTTCTGTCACTTCAGGATTTGGGCAATCAATATGACTGGACGGCATTAGCAGGGGCATCTCTGGCGCTAGCTGCATTCCCCCATCCGGCAGACACGACAGCCTTTTGGGATCAACTGGATTTGTCCTATCGACTGCATCACATTGAAAAAGTTGTCATTCTAGATCATCAAGACTGCGGAGCCTATGCCAGCAAAATTGATCCTGACCTAAGTAAAGATCCGGAGCGAGAGCAACAAGTTCATGCCGATTACTTAAACCGGGCTGATCAGGCAATTCGGCAGCGTTATCCCGAACTAGATGTTGAACTGTATTTTGTCACGCTCGATGGGTCAGTAAAACCGATCTTGCCAAAAGGTGTGTCTCTCAGCAGGAGCTAGTTCATAGCCAACACTACTTGTTTATGGATCCGCTCAAAACGCCGTTAATGGTGCTTAATAATTCCCTCGCTGTGTAGGGCTTCGACAAAAATGCTTTGACACCAACGCCAGAAGAGGACGCGAGCTGTTCGTTAGATGCCAGTCCACTGACGGCAATAATTTTGAGCTGTGGATTCATTTTTTGCAACGTGCGGATGGTGGTTGAGCCATCCATAGACGGCATCATCATATCGGTTAATACCAAACTGATTTCATCCTGATGCTCGGCGTACACTGCAAGTGCCTCAATCCCATCATTGGCAGTCAAAACTTGGTATTTGTGTGTTTTGAGCGCTGTTTTTGTAATTTCCCGAATTGGGGCTTCGTCATCCACAACCAGAATCACTTCCCCATGCCCTATGGGGAGTTCAAAGTCTTGTGCTTGCTGCAAATCGGTTCCCAACACCACTGGCAAGTAGATCTTAAATTCGGTACCTTTGCCCATCTCAGTGTACACGTTCACAAAACCACAGTGGCCTTTGATAATGCCGATTACGGTTGAAAGACCTAGCCCTGTGCCGAGTCCAATCTCCTTGGTGGTGAAAAATGGCTCAAAAATCTGCGGCAAGATTTTAGGTGAAATGCCCGTTCCCGTATCTGAGACAGTAATGACAATGTAAGGACCCACTTGGGCATCAAGATTCATCCGAGCATAGTTTTTCTCAATCACCAGATTTTCGGCTACAAGCCTTAAGGTACCGCCATTGAGCATCGCATCCCGAGAGTTGACTACTAAGTTCATCAGTACCTGATGCAGTTGTGTGGCATCTCCAAAGACAGTCCAAAGATCTGGCGATATGTTGGTGGAAAATTCAATTGATTTGGGGAATGTCTGTTGAACAATCTGCTGAATTTCGGAAATTAGGTGCCTGGGTTGAACAATCGTGCGCTCACCTTCAACTCCGCGCGCAAACGCGAGCACTTGCTTGACTAAAGTTGCCCCCCGTTTAGCGTTGATTTCCTGCATCTGAAGTAACCGCTGAGTGCGCTCATCTTTGTGAAGCATCTGCAAAAGTTGAGTGGACAATAGAATTGGAGTTAGCACGTTGTTCAGGTCATGGGAGATGCCGCTAGCAAGTGCGCCGATGCTCTCCAGGCGCTGGGCGCGTAGAAACTGTGCTTCGAGTTTTTTCTTCGCGGTAAGGTCGGTGTTAACGCTGAGGATTGATGTTGGTTGCTCCGCCTGATCGCGCACTAGTGTCCAGCGGCTAGAGACGATGATTTGTTGACCGGATGAAGTGAGTTGATGCAACTCACCCTGCCACGAACCTTCTAGGGTGACCCTTACAAGCGCATCTTCAAGGTTCGGTGAATCTTTGTACAAAAGCTCTAAGGCGTTCAATCCTTTGGCTTCATCTGCCTTCCAGCCGTAAATCCGCTCCGCACCTTGGTTCCAGTATAAGATGTTGTTGTTGAGATCTTGAACGATTATTGCATCTGTGGCGATATCGAGCAGGGCTGCTTGTTCTTCGATCTTCTGTTGTGCCTGCTTGTGTGAGGTCATGTCACGCACTATTTTCGAGAATCCTTGGAGATTTCCGGCCTCGTCTCGTAATGCTGTAACGACACCACTACCCCAGAACTGTGTGCCATCCGACCGTACATACCAGCGATCTTCCTCTACCCGTTCTTCAGCCACTGTCGTCCTGATGTCTTGCTCAGGATGGCCGCAATTGCGGTCTTCGGGCGTAAACAAGCAGGAGAAATGCTGCCCAATGATGTCTGGGGCTTGATAGCCTAAAATCCTTGCTGCTCCTGTGTTCCAACTGACCACACGTCCATCAGTCGCCAGCCGGAAAATCGCGTAGTCCTTAATGCTTTCCACTAAGGAGCGGAAGCGCTCTTCACTTTCATGCAGTGCTGACTGGGCTCGCTTGCGGTCGGCTGACAGCTCTGAGTTCTGCAGCAGCAGCTCCAGAAGAGCCACTTCCATTTTTTCCCAGGCGGTGCCCAGCGGCTCAAGGGAGTCCACTAGTAGCGATTGTGGCGGTAAAGGGGATTTGCTGGCAAGCTGGTGTAGCCTGTCCACGCGCCAGCGCACAGCCTCTACTATTAATTGGCTAAACTTATCCATGTTCACGGCAGACCTCCAAGTCTTGATACTTATCAACCAGCTCACTCCCCAACGGCTGACACAACGTAACTATCAACCAGAACCACAGCTTTCACTCAGGCGAATTCAAGGTTCATAAGATGAAAATGTGCCCAAACCAGGCAAGTTGTGAAAATTGACCAATAAGCAAAAACCGGCTTTAGCGTCGTTAAGCTTCAACTTCCGCCAGAGATAGCTGGCGAGAGCTGACTCTCAAAACTCTCTGCCAATTCATCATCAAAAATTGTTAGCTCCCTTGGCTGAACCCGCTTGAGAGTGACAGCAATTACTTGAGCTGATTCCTGTTTGAGGTCTTCAATGTAGCCCGAAACGGCTTTTTGAGCTGAATTGGCACACGCAAAAGGGCCGAAGTAGTAGGTACATTGGGGCTGCTCGGTCACAATTTCGACCCACAAAGCTAATCCCAACTGCTCTAAAACAAATGTCAAAGAGTCTTTCAGCGTTTCTGATAAATCCATGTTTTTTTTGAGTTATGACTTTGACTGGACTATTTGCACTCTGCTAAAAGTGTGAAATGCTAATAAGTTATCAATCAGCCGAACCAATCAAAGGGGCATTACCTGAGTTATGCACATAAGTTGACGGCTAGAATCATTTTTGACTAAGCATTCAGGATGAAGTAGTCATACATAGAATGTTTTATTGAAGTAGAGCCATCAATAACACGCAACTGCTGGCAAGGAAGGATATCAGTATGAAGCTCTGAAAGTCAGAGAGGGTGTTATGCGTCTGTTTTTAGGTCAAATATTAGCTGTGAATCAAAAATGCTGTTATCCTGGCTGCGCTTGGATAAAAAGCCCCAATCACACAAAACTTCTTGCCAATTAAGGTCACTGGCTTAATATGAGCTTTGGGCAGAGTCCTTCCTAGCCAAGCACCTCCTTTCTCTGTGACTAGTTGAATTATCATGTACGCCGACGTACCAAAATCCTACTATATCACTTTTGCACGCTAGCGTACCAGGAAGTGCCAGAATAATTCTGGCGAGCAAATTGTCGTAAAGCTTGTTCATTAGAGAATTCACCTTCTGACATCGGGAGCAGTGTCCAAAGTCCTCTTCGTGTGCCCTAGTTTTTTTTTTACACAACTGACCCAAGGAGGAAACCTCGATATAGGTTTCGTCTAAATGAAGCAATATCACTTAGCTCAACGACTTAAACACACTCAATCAAACCCAATATCCGCTATTAGGAAGGATACATGAGTGAGTATCTTGATTAGGTATTTCTCGTAGGCAGTCAGGATATACATAATGACAAGTGGCTGTATATACCTTTCAATAGGGTAATGGTTGGCTTTTATTGTGTTCACTAATGGCAAGCGAGTAGATGGGTCGTGATTATGGCGCTACGCCGCTGCTATCTGTATAGCAGACTACGCCCTGCCCTAACAAATCTTAACAGTAGCTCTTTAATTCTCCAACCTGGTTTGGGAACTATAGCTTTTGGTAGGTTCTTGAAATCTTGGTTGAGGGGTTAGGACAAACTGAATGATATTAAAAAGTGAAGCAAGGCGTTGTTCTAAACTGGCGAGAAATTTACCACTGCGCCTTATCCTTGTAGTTCCCTTTGTTTTACAAATTGTCGGTGCAGTGGGGTTGGTAGGGTATCTCTCCTTTAAAAACGGTGAGCAGGCAGTCAACGACCTTGCTAATCAGTTAATGAGCAAAGTTAGCAAACTCGTCAATCAGCACCTTGATACCTACCTGGCAACCCCTCATCAGATTAATCAGATCAATACTGATGCTATCAAACTAGGCTTACTAAAGCAGCGAGACTTTCAAGGCATAGAGCATTACTTCTGGAAACAGATACAAGTGTTTAATGTTCGCTATATTTCTTTTATTCTGCCAACAGGTGAATTTGCAGGAGCTGGGTATTATCGGGATTTTAGTCATGCTACCCTTGATGAAGTTTCCTCCAATACCAAAGGTAAAGACTACACCTACGCGACAGATAGCCAGGGAAATCGCACTAATTTGATACATATCGAAGACTACAATCCGCTGGCAGAAGATTCCTATAAAGCTCCAGCAAAAGCAGAAAAACCAGTGTGGAGTAAAGTTTATCAGTGGGATGACTCTCCAAACATTATGTCTATCTCCGCTAGTTATCCCATCTATAACGAAACTAAAACTCTGGCAGGAGTCCTATCAATTGACCTCCGCCTTTCTCAGATCAGTGATTTTCTGGGCATGGTTCAAAAACAGCCAATTTTGGGTAACAAAGCAGGCGAAAGCTAG
>CAXUIG010000206.1:0-11702 GCA_964250845.1 uncultured bacterium
TTAACGCCCTGTAAAGCAAGACGTAGAGCGCTTTACAAATTTTCGGACGTGTCTTATTTGCGCCAGTAATTCCTTCAGCCTAGTCCCTGCTCTATCCACAAGCACTGGTCGCCGGTACTTAGGGCAGAAAATTACGTGGTACTTGCATGAGTAAACCACATTGTTATTTGACTTAAACTTCCCCATGCCTCTGACTTAAAACCTTAGTTTACTTACTACTATTTATATGATAAAATAGAGCAATATAATCGATAAAGCCAAGAAGGTGATGGGGAAGATAGCGCGGCAGACAACACCAAGCTTTGTGTGTCAACTCCCGTTGATGGCTGACTCCAAAGATTTAGCGGTGCTAGCTGCAAGGTGTGAAGCCGGAAGACAGCTTTACAACGCCGTGCTCTCAGAGGCTAAAAAACGTTTGACATTGGTGCGTCACTCGTCCCAGTACGCCGAAGCAAAAGCTATCCCCAAGGTTCAGAAAAAAGCTAGAAGTGATGCTTTTTCGCTTGCCAAAAAAGCGTACCGATATACTGATTATGATTTACAGGCTTTTGCTAACCAAACAGCTATTGCCAGTATTTGGATTAAGGAACATCTTGACACCCACACTATCCAGAAAATCGGTACCAGGGCATTCAAGGCAACCGAGAGGATGCTGTTTGGTAATGCAAAAAAGGTTCGTTTCAAGGGTAAAGGCCAGTTTGCTTCGGTTGAAGGTAAATCTAACAAACAAGGCATACGTTGGACGGGACAAGGTGTGGAATGGTTAGGATTAAAACTGACTGCTACCATCACTGATGACCCCGTTATTCAGCACGGATTATCTAGCAAAGTAAAGTACGTTCGGTTAGTGCGCCGCGTCCTAAATCAAAACAACTATTGGTTTGCTCAATTGGTCTGCGAGGGTACTGCTTATCAAAAACATCATTACTCAATTGGTGTTGGACTAATTGGTCTTGATTTAGGCGTTTCCACGGTTGCCATTGTGAGTGACGAAGAAACAATCTGGACTCCCTTGGCCGAAGAGTTAACTAGTAACCAAAAGCAAATTAGGCGGATTCAGAGAAAGATGGACCGCCAACGTCGTGCCGGTAATCCAGATAACTTTAATCCCAACGGCACTGTTAAAAAGGGAAAGAAAAAGTGGAACAATTCTCAGCGCTACAAACGGACTGCGGCAAAAAAGCGGGAACTAGAACGTAAACAAGCTGCTCACCGTAAGTCTTTGCATGGAAAGCTAGTTAACAGAACGCTAAAGCTAGGCTTGGATATCAAAGCTGAAAAGGTTTCGGTTAAGGGTTGGCAGAAGCTTTTCGGCAAGTCTATCGGGTTCAAAGCACCCGCAAGTTTTCAATCTGAACTAAAACGCTTTCGCTGAGAACGCTGGTGGTTTAGTTCTAATGTTTTCGACGTAAGAATTCCGCGCTTTCTCAAATGTGTTTGTGCGGTCACAAGCAGAAAAAGCCACTTTCACAACGAGTTCATAATTGCTCGCAATGTGGACTCTCAATGCAGCGAGACATTTTATCTGCCTACTTGAGTCGATACGTCGATCCAACCACAGAAACGTTGTCAATCGAGTCCGCCAGAAATGGTTGGCTGGGGATGGAACAATCCTTGCTAGAGGGTTGGCAACGTGGATCAACTAAATCTGCGAGAACTAAGGCTAGCCCAAAGTCACCCAGCAATGGGTCAGAGCGGATCTCTAGTAATCTGATAGGAGTCGGGGAGTCGGAGTCAGTTCGGACATTCCGTACCCGCACCACCGAGTCGGAACCCCCTCGCCTTTAGGCATGGGGTTAGTTCAGTGATGAACTTGAAGCTGAGGCACGGGAAAGCTCTGTATAGAAAGGCTTGGCAGGATACTGCCACAGTCTCTCGTCGAAGCATCGAGCGTGCTCCCAAATATGTCTGGAGATTTAGCGAAAAACTCCGTAAAGCTGTGTCTTTAGTTGGTAGTACTTAGTGCATTCCTAAGCGACAGCTTGCGGTTAGCTAAAGATTCCCGCTTGAAGACAGCGTGCAAAAATGCGATCCACCCCTCGATCTTGAGTATGAGTAGACGACATTTTACATAAATGCTAAAACCTGGTCGTAAAAGTCTTGATCTAATGGCACAAATGCAACGCCTAAGTCCTATTTACAACTCCCACCCGCAATGCAATGCGCCTATACTTTAAGGGATCATAGGGAGTGCCTGTGTGCATGACTTGCGAATTATCCCAAAAGACAATATCGCCCTGTTGCCAAACATGAGCGTAAACTGGTGTGCGCATAAGAACAGTCCCAAACAGTTCCTGCCAGAACTTTCTTGCTGATTCTGGTAATTCCTCCATACCAACTGGAATTGATGTCTCTGAACCAAGATATAGTCCTTTGCGTCCAGTCACTTTATGGGTTGATACGATTGGATGCAATTTCATCGGAACATTAACCCCTGGCTTTTGAGGGAATGGTGATAGATGATACATAGATATTTGCTCTAATTGCTGCTGATGCTCCGATTCAAGGTTGTTGTATGCTTCTACCATGTCAAGGAATTGTGTGGTGTGAGGTTGTCCATCAACGCCTTGTTTAGGTATTTCCACTCCATAAAGCATCACTACATATAGAGCATTCATGTCCAGTCCTTCTGTTTTTGGGAGATGGTCTTTGTCATGATGCCATTGCCAAGCAATCTTTCCCACTATTTCCTGAGAATTTGCTTTGGAATTTCCTAAAATAGCTACACCTGAACTTTGTAAATTTGGTTCGATTTCAG
Source organism: uncultured bacterium (assembly GCA_964250845.1). GTDB lineage: Bacteria > Cyanobacteriota > Cyanobacteriia > Cyanobacteriales > Chroococcidiopsidaceae > CAXUIG01. The sequence goes on from CAXUIG010000206.1 coordinate 2,759, forward strand.
GGTCGAGGGGCTTAGGGTTTAGACCAAGGGTTGAATCACCAAAAGTCTGGGAAGCAAATTTCTTCAACTGTGATGCACTCAGACGTTGCTGTCGGACAACAACAACACCATGTTCCCAAAGAGCGCTTTTGAATTCATCTACCTGTTGGTCTGTAAGTTGCATTAGGGAGCAACCTTGCAGTACTTCTATACCTAGTCTAGGATGCTGCTGCACTGTTGTGGGCTGTTTCATATCTCACTTCCTTTCTTCTGTCTGATAGGGGTATTTCATTCCGAAAATTAGACCAACCCAAATCCTCCTTGAATTGGGCGCTGAATTTCGGTGAACTTACAACAGGTTGCTGAGGTTGAGGCTTATCTTTATATGCCAGTATCATTCGCTGTTGATAAAACTCCAATTAGAATCCTCATCAGGTTGTCCAGGTCAGCTGGAACCCGATACAGATTGATGTCTTGCACGATTTGCCTTTGAGTGCGGTGAAACAAACCAAACTTCCAGATATCGCCAGTCGTTACAGCGCCGTAGAGGGTGGGGGTTTCTAACGTTGTCCACTGGTCTAGGGCAATAAGTTCGACGGCGAGCTGCGTGAACCCTCTTGAAAGGTCAGCATGCTTTGCTTCGACAACCAACAAACCGTTTTTCGATTGAACATAGTAATCCAACGTACCCTTTAGCTGCTCGCTCACAGCGATCGGATACTCAATTTTGAGCTTGGCGTGAGTGTAGTTACACAGTTCGAGTAGTACGGGGGCGATCAGGACTTCCCGGCGGGCTGCCTCGCTGGTCAGGTCAACATGAGTTAGGCTTTGCTCGATGCGGCGCTCTAGGGAAGAGTAGTCTAGCTCCCCTGCAAAGGGAGCTAAATATAGCAGCGATCGCTCCAGGGTGCATCCGAGTTCGTCCAGGATGTCTTCCGGGTCGAAGGCGAGATCGAAAAACTTGCTGAAGGTGTAAGTCTCGCCAGGTCTTAAGATGCGGGGGCGGGTCATTGAAACAATATTAACAAAGTTTGGTTAAAAGGTGTGCTAAGATTCAGGTAAACGGTATTGAGAGACAATCCGCTTGGCGAACTCTGGCACATGGGCTTCTAATTTCTCCGGGTGCTGTCGCTTCACATAGAGATAATTGCGGGTGAAGTGGGAGTCAATTGAGAACCTGGCATACTCTAGACCCTTGGGACCAATTTTTTCAATCACCACACCCATTAGCTGGGCTGCCCACATCGGCAGGGTGACGCCTTTGTCATAAGCGGGGATGCTTTGTTGCACGGCTGAGTGGCGATCGCCCTTTGACATCACCGGCTGCGTTTCCAGCTGGTCTTGCACCAAGTCTAGCATTTCCTGCCCCCGGTCATTCCGCACCATAATCCACTGCCACCCAAACGGTGCGCCCATATAGCCCACGACCAAATCTGCCAGGGAATTGACGTAGTCAAAGCAGCTCATACAAGAAGGAGCAAAGACATCCTTGAGCTGATTCGTCTTGAGACCAAAGAAGGGTACCGTTTCAACCGAGCCATCCGAGTGTTTGAAGTGAACCCGGAAATCTTGCATGAACTCGTAATGCACCACTGTCTCTGGAGAACGGCTCGTCGTCTCCAGGAATTTTTGCAACCCAGCGCGGGTCACATTGTCTACACAGGGTGTCCCCAAAACGTAGAGCTTTTCTAAGCCTAGCTGTTTTTCCACCGCTCGCAATGCCTGGATTTGGCAACCGACGCCAATCACCAGTAGCCGCTTCATGCCGGATTGTTCAACTTGCTCCAACACAGACAGATTAGGCGAGAGTGTTGGCTTATTCACCCGCGCTGCCAGAATTTCCTCTGGGGTACGCGCAATGATAGGCATGGGCTCAAAGCGGTCTTCTTTGGTATTCTGGACACAGACAACACCTTCGACGATGCCGCGATTGAGCATTGCGATCGCAATGGTACTAACAATCCCTGTCCACTGCGCCCCCGGAATTGGCTGTGTCTTACGCGCCGCCATCATGGTTTGATTGACGCCAAAGTACAGCTCATCGGGATTATCTAAGTTGCGGCTGCGATCGTGCGTCTGTTCTTCTAATTCAGCAATCTGCTGATTAAGGAAGGCACAAGCTTCTTTAACGTAGTGGATGTAGTAGGTGTCGCACAGCCCACACTCGCTGCAGAGTTCTTTAGCAGGGCGGCGGCTAGAGGGTTTCAGGGCTTTGGCTTTTTTGTGCTTAGTAGAATCAACTGAGGTCATTGAAATTCCGTTTATTATACTGAAATAGCTTGTCCTAACAATACCTTAAAGGCCGTCAACAACCCAGCGCCACCCTAACGCCGCCTACCCACTTTTTTCGGTCACAAACCAGTCAATCAGGTTACGGGCAATGCTTAGCTTTGGCGGAATAAGTGGTAAGTTTTTCTTAGTAAACCAAGCTGCATCTGCCAGTTCACTTTCATCTATCTGGATTTCACCACTGGCGTAGGTGGCAGTAAAGCCAAGCATGAGTGAATTTGGATACGGCCAGGGTTGACTGCCAAAATATTTGATGTCTTTAACCTTAATCCTCACTTCTTCATAGATTTCCCGCATAATAGCATCTTCTAAAGATTCTCCTGGTTCTACAAAGCCAGCAAGGATGCTGTATAAATTATCTGGAAAATGGCGGGCGCGAGCCAATAGAATCTCTGCACCGCGCTCCACTAGAACAATAACTGCTGGGGAGAGGCGAGGATAGGTTACTAAACCACATTTCGGGCATTGTTTGGCTCGTTTACCTGACAACTGCAGTGTCTGTGTTCCACAATGACCACAATACTGATGCGTTCGATCCCACTCCATGACCTGAAAAGCCCGACCAGCTAGGGAGAAAAAGTCTTCTTCTAAGTAGTCGTACAACTTGCGCAGGGCTTCAAAGGTCATGCCGTTTGGCGGGACGTTATCTCGGTCAAGCTCAACCGAGTAGCAATCTTGACCAGCGAGCGTTCCTAAGTACTGCTTGCGTATCGGGGTCAAACCCAATTCTGAGATATCAATCAAGCAGGGTATGCTAGCCGAAGAGCTTTCTTGGCGAATCAGAAGCTTGTTGCCAAGAAATGCAAACCACCATGCGGGCTGGGACTGTTCCTTGGGTGGCTCGGTGTAGGAAATAAAGATTCGATTCATAAATTCCTCAATGTATGGGGCGAACGATCGCACACACCCATCAAAATGTAAACCCTAAAACGATATCCAAGGCTGTTCGCATCTGTCGCCAATAATGATTCTCTAATACACCCAACTGTCCCAGCACCCGTTGGTTGTCTAGAGCACGGATTTGACCCCCGCCCTCAGACCAGCTTCAGTCCCTCAGGTCGGCCATCTGACTGTAAGAGCGAGCCATCCGGTGCTTCCAGAACGAACCCTGCATCGCGGATCATCTCTAAGTCGCTGTGGGCAGCCTGCCCTGGTGTAGTCAAGTAGTCCCCGATAAAGATGGAGTTGGCAGGGTAGAGCCCAAGGGGCTGGAGCGATCGCAGGTGGACTTCCCGACCACCGGCAATTCGGATCTCCTGAGTCGGGAGAAGGAAGCGGAAGAGGCAAAGAATGCGCAAACAGCGGCGCGGATCTAGCTCTTGCAGTCCTTCAAAGGGAGTGCCAGGGATAGGAATCAGAAAATTGACCGGGACGCTGGTCACTTCAAGTTCACGCAGGGAAAGCGCTAGGTTGATCACGTCGTCGTCTGACTCCCCCATGCCGATGATCCCCCCAGAGCAGGTGGTAATTCCTGCAGCCTTTACATTCTTCACCGTAGCTACACGGTCATCGAAGGTATGGGTGGTGCTGATGTGGGAATGGTAGCCCTCTGAGGTGTTGAGGTTGTGATTCACCCGATCCACTCCTGCTTCCGCTAAGCGGTGTACCTGCTCTTCGCTCAAGAGTCCGAGGCAAGTGCAGATTTTTAGATCGTGTTTCGCCTTCACCTCTCGCACAGCGTCTAGAACCTTGCTGAAAATTAACTCTGTGGGAGAGCGCCCAGAGATCACCAGGCAGAATGTCCCCGCTTTCAATTTCGTCGCCTGCTCGGCGGCGTTGAGGATTTCTTCCTTGGCGAGTAGCGGGTATTTTTCAATCTGTGCTGTAGAGATTTTGGACTGGGAGCAGTAATGACAGTCCTCCGGGCAAAGACCGCTCTGGGCATTGAGGAGGAAATGCAGCCGCACCCGATTTCCCCAGTAGTGCCGACGCACTCGGTACGCGGCAGCAACCTGGTCAAGCAGGTCTTCATCGGGGGCGCGAAGTACTGCATGTGCTTCCTCACGGGTGAGCTGCTCACCAGCGAGGGAACGCTCAGCCAGGAAGTTCCAGTTGGGGAGAGCCAGTCGGAATTCTGTCATGGGTCTTTAAACCTGCGGGGGTAGTAATTTTTCTACACTACCTGAGTTTACAGGACTGCCAGCGCTCGCACCGTGGGCAAATCTCCTGCCACTAGTTGCCAGGTTTCACCTTCGTCAGAGCTAGCAAAGAGTTCGTGCCCAGCTGCCGCGTATACACCTCCAGCTTCATCCACAGCCAGCGATCGCACCATCACGTTAAACTGTTCTGGTAGACCATGCTTTAGTCGTACCCAATGCTCGCCACCGTCATCGCTGCGATAGAGGGCGGCGTTGGCTCCCCGAACCCAACTTGGAGGTGGGCTTGCCGCCGCAGCTGTGTAGAGCCGTGGCTGTTCCGGCAACGCCACGCAGAGGGTGGTATACTTGCGATCGAGTCCCCCACTGATGCGCCGCCAGTGGTGACCAGCGTCATCGCTGCGATGAAATCCGGCCCCTGTCGTTGCATAAAGCCGCACGCCATCGCCAGCAGGCTTTACTGTGTGAACATCCCAATAAAGCCCCTCATTCAGGCTCTCCCACGTCTCGCCCCCATCACTGCTGTGATAGATACCGCCTTCCTCTACGCCAATATAGACCGCCCCTACAACCTGGGGGTCAGTCGCAATAGAGCGCACATGAGGGATGTGCGGTGGTGGCGGAAAAGTCCAGCTTTCATAGCCAGGTATGCGTCGCATGGACTCGCACGCCGTCCAGCTTTCCCCCCCGTTGTCACTGCGATACAGCAGAGCCGGAGATACCCCCAGGTAGAGTCGCCCATCAATACGGGGGTCGGCGGCAAAAGCCCATACCTCCTCGCTTACGGGGCGCTCGTTCACCATTCGCCAATCGCTATGCCCTGTCCGTACCCACAGAGCATTCTCCCGCGTCAGCGCAAACACCCAACCCTTGGCAGGTACCAAAAACGCAGCTTCTGGCGGTCCTGGTTCCCGTTGGATGTCTTTTGTGCCGTTACCCAGCCGAAACACACCGCCATCTGTGCCGATCAGAATCTCAGACATAATTTGTCTCCTTAGATACTGTTGGTGATCCCAATTTAACTAGCCGCAGGGGAAGATGGTATTAGTTTAGGCAAGTGTGAGCAGGCAGCGAATAAAGCTATGGTTCAAACAATCCAAGCCAGAAACCTCACCCTGCATGATGTTAAAGCAAAATTTGGCCTCAGACTGGCATCGGATCACCAGTTTTTCCGGGAGTGGATAGATGATTTGCCAGAAATCACGGAGTTGGAGAAGCGATCGCTGGATCAGGTAAAGGCTGATTTTCTCTACTTAGCCGAGTACCCGATGCCTGAAAGTTTTGTTAAAATGGTAGTGCTGTCTCCAATGCTTGCTCTGGCAGGTTTTTATCGTCCTCCCTTTCGCCTCACAGCAGAACTACCTATACAAATTTCTGCCGAAGGTCAACACCCCCGGATTGAATCCGGGGGCTTCAGGCAATCAGGCTTGAGGAGTTAATTGCTGACTAGACCATTTAGCTTCAGTTTGGTACATACGGCTGAATACTTCTCCAGTTCAGCCCTCTATAAGTTCTCTGATTAGAACGTTGGGCAAGCCAAGGCATCTTAACTGAAGTGGTCGAGGAGACAACAAACCGTAAGGGATTATATCTCTATGCTACGAGTACCAGTACAGAATCCAGACGGAACACCAGCGATGCCTACAATTTGCTCACGGGCGAGGAAGTGGGTAGAACTTGGTAAGGCTATCGGTTGTTGGAGTGATTTAGGAGTATATTATGTCAGATTAATTTCTGAACCATCTGGGCATAAAACGCAGTTGGTCGTAATTGGGATTGACCCCGGAAAACTGTACAGCGGTGTCGGAGTCCAAAGTGCCAGATTCACTCTGTTCATGGCACATCTAGTTTTGCCGTTTCAAACGGTTAAAGACCGGATGGAGCAGCGTCGAATGATGCGACGTGGGCGGCGGGGGAGAAGGATTAATCGCAAGGTTCCCTATCAGAAAAGAGCGCACCGTCAAAAGCGCTTTGATAATCGTAGAGGACATAAACTACCACCGTCTATCCGTGCTAACCGGCAACTAGAATTACGAGTAGTCAAAGAGCTGTGCCAAATATTTCCGGTGTCTAGCATCGTTTACGAGTATGTTGAGGCTAGAGGAAGCAAGGGTTTTAGTCCAGTAATGGTGGGACAGAAGTTCATGTTGAAGTGGCTGTCGGAGTTGGCTCCAGTTGTCACTCAATATGGTTGGCAGACTGCTCTTCTTCGTAACGAATTGGGACTAGAAAAAACGAGAAAAAAGTCTCTTGCATCTCCCCAGTCTCATGCAGTTGATGGTATTAGTCTTGCTGCTAGCCAGTTTGTCGAGTACAAACATTTCCATACAATCAACACTCACGGTCATCAGTGGGTTGGCTCAGTTGAAATCACGCCTGCTCCATTTGTGGTGATTCGTAGACCGCCAATTAGCCGTCGTCAACTACATCTAATGGTATTTGCCAAGGGTGGAGTGAGACGTAAATATGGTGGCACCACAACCCGCCACGGATCTCGTAAGGGTGATTTTGTCTTAGCTGAACAAGCAGGACGGATTTCCCACGGCTGGGTATCTGGAGATACCCAGCGCTGCTGTTCTGTTTCTGATATTCAGTGGAAGCGCCTTGGACAGTTTACTGCAAAAAAAGTCCAGTTAATTACTAGATCAACTGGACTGATTGTGACGGGGAATAAATTCCCCGTGTCGTTTTCCTCTGCCACATAAATGATGGCAGTTTCCACACTTCCCGGAGATTTTCAGATGAGGGAGAAATTGTCCAGGGGCGTGTTGATGTGTTGGTTTTACAACAGCAACTCTGGGTAATCGTCATCGAAGCTAAAAAGTCTCAATTCTCCCTTGAGCCAGGGATACCGCAAGCACTGGCGTATATGATGGCTAATTCCAACCGTGAGAAACCGGCCTTTGGCATGGTAACAAATGGCAGCAACTTCATCTTGATTAAGCTGATCAAGCAAGACACGCCACTTTATGCCTTGTCAGACGAATTCACACTCCGGCGCGGGAACGATTTGTACAGTGTCCTGAGTATTTTGAAGCGACTGGGTGCATTGTTGACCCAGGATTTAAAATAATTGGCATGGAAAATCCTCGCCAGCTGGCTTTTGTAGCCCTGCGTGCAGTTCATCGGGGGGCTTATGCTGATGCCGCCCTAGATCGAGTGCTGCGCTCAGCTCAACTGAGCGATCCGGATCGGCGGTTGGTGACAGAATTGGTTTATGGGAGTGTCAGAAGGCAGCGATCGCTCGATGCTCTGATTGACCAACTGGGTAAAAAGAAAGCACACCAACAACAGAATGACTTGCGCACGATTCTGCATCTGGGCTTATACCAGCTGCGGTATCAAGAGCGAATTCCGGCCTCAGCTGCTGTCAATACTACTGTCGGGTTGGCTAAAGAAAACGGGTTTTCGGGACTGTCTGGGTTTGTCAATGGTCTGTTGCGGCAGTACATCCGTTTAAGAGCTGACACTGTTGACCCCCTTGAGCTGCCGGAAAACCCAGTTGAGCGCTTGGGCGTTTTACACAGCTATCCTAACTGGGTTGTGGAAGTGTGGCTACAAGAGCTGGGTATGGCAGAAACAGAACAGCTGTGTGAATGGATGAACCAGTCACCAACCATTGATCTGCGTGTGAATCCCCTGCGCACTACCATTGAGCAGGTCGAATTGGCAATGCTTTCATCTGGTGTCTTAGTCAGGCGCGTACCCCACTTGCCCCAAGCCCTGAGATTGATTGGTAGCAGTGGCTCGATTCAAAATCTACCTGGTTTTAACGAGGGGTGGTGGACAGTGCAAGATAGTAGCGCCCAGCTGGTGGGTCATCTGCTCAACCCCCAACCAGGTGATGTGGTGATTGATGCCTGTGCTGCTCCTGGAGGCAAAACAACTCACATTGCGGAATTGATGCGAGATCTTGGGACAGTGTGGGCTTGCGATCGCGCTGCCTCCCGACTCCGAAAACTTCAGGAAAACGCTGCTCGGCTGCAATTGCAATCGATTCAACTTTGCATTGGCGATAGCCGAAATCTCTCCCAGTTTAACAACTGTGCTGAGCGCGTGTTACTCGATGTACCCTGCTCCGGTTTGGGAACCCTACACCGCCATGCCGACGCTCGTTGGCGACAGACGACCGAGTCTGTGCAAGAACTTTCTGTTCTTCAGGGAGAACTCATAGCACAAATATCTGAATTTCTCAAGCCGGGTGGTGTTCTTGTTTATGCCACCTGCACGCTGCATCCCCAAGAAAATGAAGCGGTGATTCAAGCCTTTTTAGCCGCTCACCCTACCTGGGAAATTGACCCTCCGAGTTTAGATGCGATCGCAGCTAGCTTTACCACATCAGAAGGCTGGGTTAAAGTATGGCCTCAAAGGCATCAAATGGATGGATTCTTTATGGTGCGGCTAAGAAAAGCTCAGTAAGCTTATATGCAGTTCTAGAGTGAAGTGAAGTGCTGAGGTGAGGGAACAGGGACGCTGAAAAACAACAGTGTGAAAAACAATGCCACCAGTGGGTGAGAGATTATCTACTGAACTTTAGACTAAGTGGGCGATCGTTAACTCGGCTTACCCATTAGAATTGA
>CAXUIG010000207.1:0-11692 GCA_964250845.1 uncultured bacterium
AGGCACAATGAACAGCAATATTTACGCGCTTATTGAGCTTGCCATCTGGCGGCAGGACTCAGCGCAGCGGCGGCAAGACTCAGCACAGCGCTTGCAGTGGTCGCTGTTGTGTGTCTCGCACTCACTTGCACAGCGATCGCATGCTTGGGCGCAGATGCTGCACATCTGAACGTGGAGATCAGAATGGCGGGACATGAAACGTGCGCAGAGTGCGCAAGTGTCAGCACAATCCCGGCATAGCGTGATACATTTTGCCATCATTTGTACCATGTCACTACTTAAGCAGGCGCTGGCACAGTTTTCGCAATTCCCTAGGCAATCAAGACAAGCCTGAATACAAGACTCAAGGTTAGATTGCTGAGTTTGAGTTGTTGTCATAATTTAAATCCAAAAGCGATCAATTCAGCATGAAGCAGTGATTATGCTTCTTGTGTTTCCACATTAAAAGGTTATATTTACGATTACCTCTATCTATTGGGGTAGCAATTATTTGTAATTATTTTTTGTTAATGGGATACAAATATTTTACACCACTTTCATTGGCTTGTGAGCTAGAAAATTTCATATCAATTTCATTGGCCTGTAATATAATTCATTACTCTTTGAGCAGCTACAAAAATTTCATACCAATTTCATTGGTCTGTGAAAAAATGAAATACTAACGCCATCAATAAGCTGACGAACCGAATTTGCACTTCTAATGGAGTCAGATGTTCTAATGGCACACAACTGCGTGCAGGTATTCCGGTTACCCAAGGACGTCCTTGTAGAAATTGACTGTATTGCCTTGACTGGGAGCTTTGTTAAAAACCTCGAGCAACATTTCTGAAGCACCACGTAGGGAGGAAGTGAGTTGCTATGGATGATCTAGTCCGCACCTATCTGCGAGAAATTGGGCGTGTGCCATTGCTAACCCAGGAGCAAGAGCTTGTCTATGGGAAGCAGGGTAAGGATTCAGGTCATCTGGAAATGTCTCAAATGCTTTTCCGGCAATGCTTTCGACGAAAATCTCGATTATTCTTATTATCAATAGCGATTGCTGAAACGCTGATTTTTCGTTGTTTATTGAGAACAACTAACAATTTAGCCTTAATCTCCAGAGCTGAAACCCTTGTCTAGTAAGGGTTTGGATCACCTGAATCCTTACGAAGCAGGGAAGCAGGTACAACAAATGATGTACCTAGTGAAAGCCAAAGAGACTCTGGGTTTGAAACTGCGCCGCGAACCCACTGGGAGGGAGTGGGCGTTGCACGTTCACATGAGCGAGGCCGAGTTGAACGAGACTTTAGAGCGGGGGCAGCAAGCCAAGCGCAAGATCGTCGAGGCGAATTTGCGTCTGGTCGTTGCCATTGCCAAGAAGTACCAACAGAAGCGTCAGATGGAATTTTTGGATTTGATCCAGGAGGGGGCAATTGGCCTAATACAGGGGGTGGAGAAATTTGACCCTACGCGCGGTTACAAGTTCTCAACCTACGCCTATGGGTTTATTCGTCAAGCTATAAGGCGGGCGATCGCCGAAAAAAGCCGCACGATCCGGTTACCGATCCACATCACCGAGAAGCTGAAAAAAATTAAGAATGCACCGCGTCAACTGTCCCAACAACTGGGACGCGCCCCCACAGCTTCGGAGTTAGCGGCGGCACTGGAACTTACCCAGGAGCAGGTGCGAGATTGCCTGGAGTGGGCGCGCCTGCCACTGTCCTTGAATCTGCGCTTGGGGGATAGTCAGGACACCGAACTGGGAGAGTTGTTGTCGGACACCGGTACAACGCCTGAAGAGTATGTTATACAGTCAAATCTCTCTATGGACTTAGAGCTGCTGATGGCAGAGCTGACGCCGCAGCAACGGGAGGTGATAGCTCTGCGCTTTGGTCTGGTGGATGGCCAAGCGCTTAGCCTCGTCCAAATAGGCGCTCGCCTCAGCATCAACAGTAAACGGGTGGGGCTGATTGAGCGCAAGACTCTCAATCAACTACGCCGATACACTTAGTGAATTTATTAGCACCCTGATCAAAATAAAAGCTAAGTAAAGATAAAAATATTAATTTTAGGTTTAAATTCCAGATAGCTTTCTCAGTTTGAATTGGTATATATATTACTGCCACTGTGATAAATCTCTGAGCAAGTAAAGCTTTAAAAACCTTGTAAAAGAGATTAAATCGAAAAATGAATTTACAAGAGTAATAAGTTTTTTATCACTTAGTTCTACATTACCCAAGTTAGTTGTCGATGCAAGTCGTTTTGAATAGCGGTAGACAAGACCCCTGATGGAATTCAGCATCTGCTAGGTCGAGCTTGGTCTTGGGGAGAAACTCAACCACTTTTTGATCACAGCCAAAAATTTCACACCAATTTCATCGGTTCCTGAAAAAATGAAAAATAGCGCTAACAGTAAGCTGAAGAAGCGAAGAAGCACTCTTTAATCGAGTCATCTGTTAACGGTACACGAATGCCCGAATCAACATGTCGGCGTCAAGCTTCGGCATCTGTCTCAGTCCTGAAGGAATTTCCGTAAGGATTCAGGTGATCCAAACCCTTACTAGACAAGGGTTTCAGCTCTGGAGATTAAGGCTAAATTGTTAGTTGTTCTCAATAAACAACGAAAAATCAGCGTTTCAGCAATCGCTATTGATAATAAGAATAATCGAGATTTTCGTCGAAAGCATTGCCGGAAAAGCATTTGAGACATTTCCAGATGACCTGAATCCTTACGAATTTCCTAGTCATGCTTTTGTCTTCCAATTCCCAACCACCGGCGGCGATTCGTTGTGTTTCTGGGGCACTCCTGAGCCTTGTCCTACTAGCTACTCCAGCAGCAGTTTTAGCCCACGGCGGTGGTGGGGGGGAAGACTTTGAGGGAGGAACCCAAGCCACTCAAGCCTCGGCACCTATCAAGGTCGATGCAGAAACCGCAAAACGGCTAGGGATTAGAGTGGAGCCCGTGAGCCGTCAGCGGCTGAGTGTTGGCATTAAAACCAACGGTCAGATTGAAATCTTACCCAACCAACAGGTACAAGTAACAGCTCCAATTGACGGAACCGTGGTAAAGCTGCTGGTCAAACCTGGTGACAAAGTGTCGCAGGGTCAGACGGTAGCGGTTTTATCCAGTCAGGAACTAGCACAACTGCGCGTTGATTCGGTGAAGAACCTTGCAGAAGCACAGCCAGGTCTCCAACAGGCATTAGCTGACTTGCGACTAGCTCAACAAAACAAAGATCGTCAGCTAAGAATCGCGGCTACCGATATTGAGCAAGCTAGCACCGAAGTAGCAGTGGCTCAGGAGCAGTATGACCGCGACCGACAATTGCTAGCAGCGGGAGCCATTACACGCCGACAGACACTCGAATCCAAATCCCACCTAGCACAAGGCAAGGCGCAATTGGCTAAAGCAAACAGCCGCCAGCAAGTTCTGGAAGCTGAGAATCAACTCAAACGCGCTACTGCTGCTGTGGAGGTGGCTCAGTCCCGAATTCGCCTCAGTAGCGCGGCCTATCAGGCGCGGTTGCGGCAATTGGAAAATAGCGCTGATCCCAAGGGACTCGTCACCGTGGCCGCCCCAATTTCAGGCACTGTGGCAGACCGGGAAATCACCCTAGGCGAAACGATTTCGCTGCAAGCGGGTAGCAAACCATTGATGACTATATTAAATTACAGTAAAGTTTTTGCAACGGCGAATATCTACGAAAAAGATCTTCACCAGGTGCAGACCGGCCAGCAAGTCCGAGTGAAAGTAACTAGCCTACCCAACCGCACCTTCACCGGACGGGTTGCCTTCATTGGATCGGTGGTGCAAGGAGACACGCGCGTGGTGCCAGTGAAAGCTGAACTGGATAACTTCAGCGGTCTGCTGAAACCGGGTATGTTTGCCGAATCGGAGGTGTTAACGGCTCGGATACCGACACCTGTTTTGGCAATTCCGACTACTGCTATTGTGGACGCGAATGGCAAAAAAATCGTCTATGTCCAAAATGGCGATACCTATCAGCCTGCTGAAGTCACTCTCGGTCAAACATCCGGAGATTTGGTTGAACTCAAGAGTGGTTTATTCGACGGCGACCCAATAGTCACCCAAAGAGCGCCTGAACTTTATGCCCAGTCTCTAAGAGGTGGTAGTAAACCTGAAGCAGATTCAGACGGGAGAAAAGATCGGCCAGCGGCAAATAAAAACGCGAAACCCAGCGTTTCTGCACCAGCGGCGGCACAACCTCCCTGGTGGATAGCCCTACCAGTAGGAGGTGCTCTAGCCGCTGGCGCTTTCTGGGCAGGCCGTCGCACCAAACCTCAAAGAGTGCTATTGGGCGACCCAGAATACGAAGCAGCGTATCAAGCAGAGGGTTATCCCGACAGCCTAGGCAGACGCACTGAGTCACACAACGACAATCACCACCGACCAGGCAGACCAATTGAGTCACACAAAGAAACGAAAAGACCACAATAGAGTTCATCAAGCATATGCTCAATTCCACCCTCAAGTGGTCGATAGCCCAAAGATGGCTGGTAGTAATAGCCGCTATCTTGATTAGCTTGTGGGGATTTCGCGTCCTGACCCAGATGCCGCTGGACGTCTTTCCCAGCTTTGCTCCGCCCCAAGTCGAGATTCAGACCGAAGCACCCGGTTTAGCTCCAGAGGAAGTAGAATCCCTGGTTACCCGGCCTATAGAGAGTGCCATTAACGGGACACCCGGAGTAGAAACGGTACGCTCCTCTTCTGCCGTGGGCATCTCCGTCGTCAAAGTCATCTTTGGCTGGGATACCGAAATTTATCGCGCCCGCCAATTGGTTCAGGAGCGGTTGCAACAGGCTAGTAGCCAGCTGCCACAGGGAACGGAACCGCCTCAGATTTCGCCCATCAACTCTCCCCTCGGAGCTGTGATCAAATACGCCTTTACCTCAGAAACCACTCCCCTGATAGAGGTACGGCGAATTGTCGATTGGCAAGTGAGGAACCGCCTTCTGGCTGTACCTGGAGTCAGCCAATTGGTGGTATTTGGCGGGGATGTGCGCCAGTATCAGGTGCTGGTCGATCCCCAGAAGCTTAAAGACTTTAATGTATCTTTAGAAGAAGTCGCTAAAGCTGCTGCTGCTGCCAATGTCAATGCTCCAGGCGGATTTTTGATTAATCCAGACCAGGAGCTTTTAATTCGAGGTATTGGGCGAATTGAGTCGATTGAGCAACTGAAGCAATCTGCGATCGCCGCCCGAAATGGTACACCAGTCCTGCTGGGCAATGTCGCCGACGTGCAAATCGGGGCAGCCCTCAAGCGAGGCGACGCTAGCTTCAACGGCAAGAAAGCTATTGTCCTAGTGGTCAACAAACAGCCAGCAGCGGATACTCCCACTGTGACGCGAGCAGTTGAGGCAGCAATTGCAGAGATTAAGCCTGGATTGCCCAAAGATGTCAAAGTTACCGTTACCTTCCGCCAGGATGACTTTATTGAAGCTGCCATCGAGAACGTAAGGGATTCATTACGGGATGGTGTGATCATTGTCTCGGTGGTGGTGATTCTGTTTTTGATGAATTGGCGTACAGCAGTGATTAGTCTGAGCGCCATTCCCTTGTCTTTGCGTAAGGATTCAGGTGTTGAAACCCTTGCCTGGATTGCATTTCAGATCCGTACTTCTAGAATAAATAAGTTGATATTCTCAACAAGCAACGAGAAATGGCCATTCCACCGATTCTTATTGAAAATTAAAAAAAGCTGAATTATCCTCCAAACCTTTACGGGAAAAGCTTTTCAGTCATTTCCCCATTACCTGAATCCTTACGTCTTTGCTACTGGGACTGATGGTGCTGGACTGGTTTGGACAAGGCATTAACACCATGACCCTGGGAGGTCTAGCCGTAGCGATTGGCTCAGTCGTTGATGATGCCATTGTGGACATGGAAAATGTCTACCGTCGCCTGCGCGAAAATCAACACGCTGGAACCCCGGTTCCTCCCTTGCAGGTAGTGTTTAATGCTTCGGTTGAGGTGCGCGTTAGCGTCCTGTTCTCCACTGTAATCATTGCCGTGGTGTTTGCGCCGATTTTTACCTTATCGGGAGTAGAAGGTCGGCTCTTTACCCCGATGGGAGTGGCTTATCTGCTGTCGATTTTGGCTTCCACCCTGGTAGCCGTGACCCTGACGCCAGCATTGTGTGCGTTATTGCTGGCCAACCGTCACTTGCCAGAATCCGAAACCTGGATTGCCCGATTTTCCCATCGAGTCTATCGTCCCGCCTTAATGTTCTCCATTCGCCGTCCGCAGATTGTCTTGATGGCGGCAGCAGTTGCCCTTGTGGCCTCGATAGTGGTTCTACCCACGCTGGGGCGGGTGTTTTTGCCGGAGTTTCAGGAGCGATCGCTGGTGATTGCCGCCAATCTCTATCCGGGAGTGTCTCTTGATACCACCAATCAGGTGGGTTTTGCCGTCGAGGATGCCCTCAAAAATGACTCTAGGTTTAAAGTTTTACAGTTACGGTCGGGACGTGCGCCAGGAGATACTGACGTAGGGGGCGTGAACTTTGGGGAACTGGATGTGGAAATGACTCTAGAAGGGGTGAAAGACCGTGCATCCTCTATTGAGAAGCTGCGAACCGAATTTGCCAAAATACCGGGCGTGGCAGCTAACATCGGTGGCTTCATTTCCCACCGTCTTGATGAAGTGCTTTCCGGGGTGCGTTCGGGAATCGCCGTCAAGATTTTTGGCCCTGAGCTAGAACAGCTACGTAGTATCGGCAGCGAAGTTCAGTCAGCAATGAGCCATGTTTTGGGAGTAGTAGATCTGCAACTCGAACCCCAAGTGCCAATCAAACAGGTGCAAATCCAGTTTGATCGAGCCGCCGCCGCGCGATATGGTTTAACGGTGGGTGCTTTATCACAAACTGTAGAAACCGCTTTGAATGGGCGAGTCGTTTCTCAAGTGCTTGAGCAGCAACAGGTTTTTGACCTCGTGGTTTGGTTAAAGGAAAACGCCCGTAACAATCTAGACACCATCCGGAACTTGCTGGTTAACACCCCCAACAACCAAATCATTCCCCTAGTTCAAGTCGCCAAAGTTGACTATGGCACAGGGCCGAATACCATCAACCGTGAGAAAGTTTCTCGTCTAATTATTGTATCCGCCAATGCTATCGGGCGAGATCTGGGATCTGTGATCAAGGACATTCGGAAGAATGTTCAGCAACAGGTGCAACTGCCCCCTGGATACTTTATTGAATACGGCGGTCAGTTTGAATCGCAAGAACGAGCCACCCAAAGTTTACTGGTGTCCGGTGCCTTGGCCTTTGTTGCCATTACAGTGTTGATTTACTTCGCTGTCAAGTCTATCCCCTCCACTTTTATGAGTAACCGTTCAGGGGGGGGGTAAAAAAGTTTCCGCTATGAAATCACATGTAATCAGTACGAAAACCAGCCTAGATTTAATTTTTCCTAGATAATTGTGAGTAGTTAAAACTGCTATACTGGTTTGCCAATTGTCTAATAGACATTTTAGGGAGGCTGTTTATATGTGCATAAGTTCTAAAGCTTTTGCTTAGCAAGGTTTTGAAGTTCATGCGCATGACGTACCCCCTAGATTTTTCCCGGACATTAAGCTCTGGCCGTGTATTGAAGATCACGCGAGAGCGCCTAGAATGACCTAGTTGACGGCCAGAGCTTAATGTCTGGTTTTTTTGTAACCCCCCCCGTGAACGGTTACCTTTTATGATCATGATCAACCTGCCTTTGGCGCTGATTGGCGGCGTGATTTCTGTGGCACTAGGTGGGGGGATTATCTCCGTTGCCTCAATGGTCGGATTCATTACCCTGTTTGGAGTTGCCACTCGCAACGGGCTGCTGCTGGTTGATAACTACAACCACCGATTGGCGACGGGAATGCCTTTAAAAGAAGTTTTGGTTGAAGGCTCTTTAGAGCGATTAACAGCAGTGCTGATGACCGCATTGGCTTCAGCTCTCGGCATGGTCCCCTTAGCAATTGGCGGTGGGGCTGGGAAGGAAATCCTTCAGCCGCTAGCGGTTGTGGTGCTAGGGGGATTATTTACCTCCACTGCTTTAACCTTGCTCGTTCTCCCAGCTTTGTATGCCCAGTTCGGAAAATTCTTGGTTCCCAAACAGATTCCTCCAGTTTCCGAACAAGCCGCAGTTACAAAGAGGGTCAGCGTTTAAGCCAATTGGAGGAAGCACCAAATTTTTGTCTGATTCGCCATGATTACCAGTGAGAAGCAAATCTTATGAAGTCTTTGAAGTCGCTCTTAATCTGTCTAAGCAGTGTGGGACTAATTTTCTTGGGTTCTTGTAGTAACGGCAACCAAGCAGCAAATTCAGATGCTAGTCCCGCAGGTCAAAACCCGCGCTCATCGGCTTCGCCCGCCGGGGAAGCTAAAACTTCGTCGTCTGGTCAAGCCGAATGGCCTCCAAAAGGCGGTCAAGTTGTAGAGTCCGGGAAGTACCACTTACAGTTTGTGCCTGAGAAAGAAAATAATGGGACTCATTTAGATTTCTATCTTTTAAAAGATGACAATCATGAGCCCATACCTAACGCTAAAGTGACGGCTCAAGTTCAGATGCCTAATGGTACCCAGAAAAAACTAAACCTCACCTATGATTCTGCGGGTAAACACTACACTGCTTTGCTTCCAGAAAATGCATCTGGCCAGTATCAGGTAAAGATTATTTCAGATGTTAACGGTGATAATTTTAATGGTCGCTTTAATTTCAATAAATAAAGGCTGTCAATTTATCTAGTCGGGGGAGCGCGAGGAGGTTATAGTACCCGCCGAGGCTCCATCCGATCTAATTGTAGCTAACACTACGTTAGTTAGCAGAGACGATAGCTCCTCTAGCTTTCAGGGCATAGATAATTAATGTTAACTAAAATTTGGGCTCTATCGAGTATGCTATGCTAAAGTATTCTGTGATACATAATTACAACGATGCAGCCACTACTAACTCAATTACTAAATCTACCTGGAATTGAAGTCGAGGACTATTACGACTTGGGAGACCAAATAATTATAGAAGTAGAGGCAATGACTGAGATTGCTATTTGTCCTCGCTGCGGACAGGAGAGTAGCCATCTCCATCAAAACCATCGGTATTTAGCAAGAGATTTAAATATCAGCCAGCGCCAAGTTTTTCTCAAAGTGAATCGCCGTCAGTTCAAGTGCATTAAATGCGGCAAACCTTTTAGTGAAGAGATAAATTTTATCGGGAAACGGCGAAAACATACAGACCGTGAGGCTCAAGAAATTGTCAAACAGGTACTGCATAGTGATACTCATAACGTGGCGCTTTCATAACGACTTAACTGATGAAGAAGTCTGGTCGATGCTCAAGTACATCAGCCAAAAAAAACTCAATTTTAATCTGAGTGGTCTAAAAAGACTAGGTATAGATGAGATTACTATGCGGAAGGGGCAGGATAATTTCATCGTAGTTTTGGTCGATTTAGATCAGAAGAAGCCAATAGGATTTGCTAAATCTCGCAAGCAGGAGGACGTGAAGAAAGTGCTTGAGAGTTGGGGAGGGGAAGTGCTTCAGCAGATTGTCGAGGTAAGTATTGACCTGTCTGGTAATTACAAAGGTCTGGTGGGAAAAATCCTGCCTCATGCAGATATTGTTGCGGATAGATTTCATGTAATGGAGCTGGTTAATCAAGAGTTTAATACCGCCCGTCATCAATTCATAAAAATCAATGAAGAGAATCAAGATCAAGCGGAAAAAAAGCTAGTTCAAGCCGCGTTGAAGCAAAGCAAATATGCCCTACTCAAACCAGAGGATAATCTAACTAATAACCAAAAAGATAAGTTAGAACAAGTGAAAGCAGTTTCTCCACTAATGGCGAAGATGCACGAACAAAAGGAAGCATTTAGAGCCATATTCGAAACTACTTCTAATTGGACAGATGGTACTTTAAAACTTCTAGATTGGTTGGCTGACGCTCAGGAGAATTTCCAGAAAAGCGTGGCGACGATCTGTCGCTGGTTTGGCGAGGTTACTGGCTACTTTGAGCGGAGGACGACAAGTGGTGTTGTGGAGGGTATAAATAATAAATTAAAGCTGATAAAAAGATCAGGCTATGGGTTCAGGAACTTTGATAATTTTAAGCTACGTTGCTTAGTTTGCTGGAATCTTGATACTAGTTCAGCATAGTTTGAGCGATAGAGCCAAAATTTGTTAATGCTAAATTTTGATAAATCTCTCTCGCCAGATTGATATTTCATATCTATTTCATTGTGAGCTGTCAAGTTATTTAGTAAGGGCTTGATTAAGCCGATTCCTTAGGATAATTGTAATGAAAGAACTGATTTACGCTGGTGCATTAACCCTGGCATTTGCATCTTCTGTTCCGACTGCCCAGGCAATAGGAGCCCTGCGCGATGCCAAAGTTGCCCATCTCGTTCATAGTGCCGCCTATCCTAATAATGCTCTTGTACCGAGTGCTACATATTACTTTGGTCTACACGTTGTGGGCAATGCCCTTACACAACTCTTAATTGATTTGCCCGAGAATATAAGTATTAACCAAGGGCTGGAGATTAGGGAGCAATCGGGTCAAAAAATCGATGCTACTGTTTCTGTTACTGATCTGAAGGGGTTACAAGGAGGTCTGTAATGCAGACTTTCCTAAGCTCCTTGGCCCTCAGACCTCGTTGATAATACTTCCACTTATTGCGAGTCAGTCTCATTAATTCAGCAACTGCGCCTGCGCATTGTTCGATGAAATTAACCCACGTTTGTCCATATAAGCCAATATAAAAGCTACTATGTCGTCTAACTGTCCGACCAAATTCTCTGACACGTCCTACATATTTTTGTAAACCCATTTGCTTAATTTTTTTGCCCTGAAATGTGGCAGTTGTATAGGCAATCATTATTAATAAAATTATTGCCTTCAACCGGAAATCTGTAACGAGAGTTTCTTCTAGGTTATAGCCACCACTCTTAAAGTCTCTAAACATTTCTTCAATATCAAATCTTTTTTGATATGATTTAATTGCTGACTCTAAATTATCAAGGTTTGTCATAATAAACCATCCTTCATCTGGTGCCCATCCTTGATATTTCTTTTTCCATTTGGATGCTAAGTTAAACCGTTGGAATCCTTTTTGCTTGGTGATATTTACTCTTTCTAGATAAAGCGAAAAGCCTGGAGACAATCCTAACTCCTTCAATTGGAGCCAATTTTAATTTTCTAGCTCAATGTATTCGTTCTTTTTTAAACGTAGACAAAAGTACACTCCCTTTTGAGATAACCAGTTAGCCAACAATACACAGAGCAAAATTCTCTGTCCCCCAATACTACTGTTTTATAATTCTTGAACAGATGCACAACTTTCTGGCAAAATGCTAGAGGTTCTTCATAAGAAGTACTCCCTTTTTTGGGCAATAACTCAAAATAGATGGGAATGGCTCGCTTATCCCAAATCAAACTAATCATCAGTAAATTTATACATCCCCAATTCGTGCGATCAATTGCAAGAAAAAGTACTTGATTAGAGGCGATATCAGTTTCTAAGCACTTCTGAATAAAGGGGAACCAAAGTTTTTCAACCTTCAATATCGGTAGCGACAAAAATCTTTGTAGTCTATGCCGCCGACTTTCAAACTTTATCGGCAAAGGTAGAGCGGTAGCTAAGGCTTCTAGTTTGACCGTTTTGATATAGCGGTTTTCAAATGGGTGAGGTACAGTAACAGCAGTGGGCAAACCAAC
>CAXUIG010000208.1:0-6699 GCA_964250845.1 uncultured bacterium
CCCCACTTTCTTACAAGCCCCCGACTTTAGACGCGAGTGAAAAAGAAATATTTTTTCCCTTGTGGCGTAGCCCGAAGGGTCAAGGCGTCCTTGTTACTTGAACAGAGGATTCATCCATGGGGTTCCCCACACCCCACACCCGTAACCTGCAACCCGCGCGCTTTTCGCATTGACTGGGATGCCCTGTAGGGCAACTTATATGTGAGGAGGTAAAACTTCCGTACCATATCATAGAATTTAGGGACTAGAGATTCAACCCTTCACACTCCCCCACTTTCCGGGGAGAACAATCATCGCTTGGTGCCATAATTACGCAACTCCAATTGCTAATATTTTCTGAAAAATCGGTGCTAGGTACAATTCCTTGTGGGGTCAATTCTTTCAAATCTTTTTCTCCCCCTCCCCCTGCTCCTGGAGCCCTCGGTTGTTTACGACAGAATCCAACGCCGATTATGAAGAGTCTGGGAGAGCGACGGTCGGGGGAATAGTAAAACCAACTGGCGTAGGATGCTTTTAAGGGAATCCAGCATCGACAATAGAAAAAAATTAAGCCAAAAAAGGCAGAAATGGTAGGAATTATGGTAGATCAAATGCAGTGGGCAAATGCCTTATCAACCCTCCCTTCTTTAGAGTCAGCTATTGCAGATGTGGTGGAACGCGCAACGACTTCTTTGCGCTACCCGGCTGATTTAGGGCTGGTGTTCATTTCGTCTGCTTTTACGAGTGAATATCCCCGGCTCTTGCCCTTGATCAAGGAGCGGCTGTCGGTGCCGGTGCTGATCGGCTGTAGTGGTGGTGGCATCATTGGGATGAACCCTCTGGGAGATACGCAAGAACTGGAAGACTTGCCAGCTTTGAGCTTGAGTCTTGCCCACCTTCCTGGAGTCAAGGTTCAAGCGTTTCACGTGATTTCAGAAGTATTGCCCGATCTGGATAGTCCGCCCGATGCCTGGGTCGAGGTCATAGGTGTGCCACCCTCAAGTGAACCGCAGTTCATCTTGCTGTCGGATCCCTTTTCGTCTGGGGTCAATGAGCTGCTCCAGGGACTAGATTTTGCTTATCCTGGGTCGGTCAAAGTGGGAGGGCAGGCTAGCGGTAGCCCGATCCCTGGTCGTATTGGCTTGTTTTGTAACGACACCCTCTACCGGGAGGGGACAGTGGGTGTGGCTTTGAGTGGCAATATTGTCTTGGAAACAATTGTGGCGCAAGGATGCCGACCGATTGGTAAGCCCTACCAGGTGAGCTCATGTGAGCGGAATATACTGCTGGAACTGGAGGAGCAACCGCCGCTTGAAGTGCTGCGAAATTTGATTGAAAGTCTCAGTGAGCAAGACCGGCAGCTGGCACAGCACTCTTTGTTCGTAGGTGTGGCGCGGGATGAATTTAAGCAGGATTTGGAGCAGGGTGACTTTTTAATCCGCCGTTTGCTGGGGGTAGACCCCAAGGTAGGAGCGATCGCCATCGGCGATCGCCCCCGCCCCGGTCAGCGCGTTCAGTTCCACCTGCGAGATGCTCAAACCTCCTCAGAAGACCTGGAATGGCTCCTCCAGAAGTATCAAAAACAAACCCAGTCCCACCAAGCTGCTGCTGGTGCATTGATGTTCTCCTGTCTTGGGCGAGGAGAAGGACTGTATGGAAAACCGAATTTTGATTCCCAGCTATTTAGCCGCTACCTAAACGATATTCCACTGGGGGGCTTTTTCTGTGGTGGCGAAATCGGCCCTGTCGGCGGCAGCACCTTCCTACATGGCTACACCTCGGTATTTGGCATTTGCCGCCAGCCATAAGCTCGTGAACAGCGAATTTTCACGCCCAAGCCAGGACTGTCAGTGGATAATGGTTCTACGCTTTTTTTTAGGGGGGCAGAAGTGGCGACACCCTCTGCCTTACCCGATTAGATGACGGGCTAAGTGTAAACCTTAAATGGAGGGCACGGCTCCCCCCGCTACTAAGCTCTCTTATGCGATGGACTGCGGGTTTGGGTCGCGGAGTTTTTTATGATTGAAATGAAAGTTGCTGGAATTGCCATAGATGCCGGGACACGGAGCCCGATTGTGCTTTTGAAAGACTCTACGGATCGGCGTGCGCTGCCAATTTATATCAATCAAGATCAGGCAAGGGCAATTATCGGCGCACTGGAGAACCAAAAGCCTCCTCGGCCCTTAACCCATGACCTGCTAGTCAATATCCTCCAAGTTTGGGGAATGACCCTGGAGCGCGTCATCATTCATTCGATCCAAGATGCTACGTTTTATGCAATTCTGAGTGTCCGTCAGGGTGAAGTCAAGAAAGAAATCGATGCCCGCCCCAGCGATGCGATCGCGATCGCTCTACGCACCAACACCCCAATCTGGGTTATGGAAGAAGTCGTTGCCGATGCCTCTATTCCCGTTGATCGAGATGCCGATGAGGCTGAACAGCGAGCCTTCCGAGAATTTATCGCCAACCTTCGACCGGAAGATTTGATTGAGCGAGGGGGCTATACCACTGGCGAAGAAGATAACGGGTGAAGATGCACTATCGACGCTTCGGCAAAACGAATCAAAAAATTTCAGTCTTTTCCTTGGGAACTATGCGATACCTGGCTTCTGAGGAAAATGCGCTGCATACAATACAACAGGCAGTGGCATTGGGGATTAATCACCTGGAAACTGCCAGAGGCTACGGCAACAGTGAGCAGTATCTTGGTGCCGCTGTTCGAGCTGGGTTGCCGGTGGGGCGATCGCAGCTTCACATCACCACCAAAATCCCACCAGTGGCTGATGCCGATACCATGAGCCGGTATATCGATGAGTCGCTAGAGCGATTAGGGTTGGACTATCTGGATTGTTTGGCGATTCATGGCTTGAATACCTGGGAACACCTGGAATGGGTGCAGCTGGCTGGGGGCTGTATGCAAGCTGTGCAGCAAGCCGTTGCCGATGGTCGGGTGAGACACCTCGGCTTCTCCACTCATGGGCCACTAGAGGTAATTCTGGCAGGTATTAACACCGATTTGTTTGAATTTGTCAACCTGCACTATTACTACTTCTTCCAGCGCAATGCAGCGGCAATTCAGCTGGCCCAGTCAAAAGACATGGGAGTTTTCATCATTTCACCCGCTGATAAGGGAGGACGCCTCTACACGCCGCCGCCAACCCTCAAAGACCTGTGCTATCCTTTCTCACCGCTAGAGTTAAACTATCGGTTTTTACTCAGCGACCCTCGGATCACCAGCCTCAGTGTGGGACCGGCTTCCCCAACTGAACTGACCTCCCTAGAGAGTTTTGCTGACCGGCATGGCCCCCTAACACCGCTGGAAGTTGAAGTTTTACAGCGCTTGGAGACTCATTCAGGCGCTGTGGTAGCAGATCGGTGCAGCCAGTGCTATGCCTGCTTACCCTGCCCAGAGAAAATCCACATCCCAGAAGTCTTGCGACTACGCAATCTTGCCCTTGCCTACGACATGAGCGAGTATGGTAAATACCGCTACCAAATGTTTGAAAACGCCGGACACTGGTTTCCTGGTGTTAAGGCCAACCGCTGTACCGAGTGCGGCGACTGCCTGCCCCGTTGCCCCGAACAGCTAGACATCCCAGCACTGCTGTCTGACGCCCACCAGCGTCTCAACGGGCCACCCGGTCGTAGACTATGGGGTTAGGCACACAGTGGGATGCCTCAACAGAGCTACACGTATCTTGTTAAATTAGCTTTTAGTGCTGGCTCCGACTATGAAAGCGACTTCCCTGACGTCAGTTAGGCCTCTAAAAAACCCTGAATTTTGGTTATTAGCGATCTCCGGCGGCTTAATTGCTGTTCACCTGAGCTTGACCTGGAGACTTAGTGGAGACTTTAGCCGAGTAAGTGTTAGTTTAGTTTGTTGGGGAGCTGTATTATCCCTGTTGTGGGATAAGCGACACACCTTAAGCCTAAAAAGTGATATCTTCTCTAGCTTACTGGGCCTATTATTTATTGCTTTTGTGCTCCTCAGAGGCTGGTTCATGACCAGTTTTGACGCTATGTTTGAGCTTTTCCCCTTCATGGCAGGGCTAGGTGTGGCAATACTCGCTTCTGGTTTGAAGGGATTGCAGCAATATTGGCAGGAACTAGTGATTATCTTAGCTTTTACTGTACCTTTAGAATTCTTAGTAGCATCGATTCACATAGCCACGTTTACGGCTAAGTTTGCCACTTTTATCTTATCTCAATTAGGGTTTCAAGTTTTTCGCCAAGGGGTCAATATACTTCTACCCACAGGAGCTGTAGAAGTTAATCCAGGCTGTTCTGGTGTGGAGAGCATAGTCCGGCTGTTGCAATTAGCAGTTATGTTTTTAGTCATGTTCCCCACTGACTTAGCCAAAAAATTCTTAGTCCCTGTTGTGGCCGTCTTGGTGGCCTTTGTTGTCAATTCAGTCCGGGTTGCCCTCATGGCTATTCTAGTCGCGTACTCGAATCAGGAAGCTTTTCACTATTGGCATCAAGGGTCTGGCTCCCAGATATTTGTTCTGATTTCCAGCCTGGTATTCGGGATTTTCTGCTATTTTATCACTCAAAAAGATGACCCTGGCAATCACGATCCGATGGAGATCTCCGGGTCATGAACTGGAAAAAGCTACGGGTGCCGTTGCTAGTACTCACCTTCGCCAATATTGTCTTGGTTTTGAGCAGGTCAATCCTCGATCCAAGCATTGGCAAGCGGACGATTGCCTACTTCGTGTTTCCACAAGTGGTGCCCTTACCGCAATGGCAGTTGGTGGCGAGTCACCCCTTAAAAAATCAAACTGTCGATAGACCTCCTTTATTTAAGATAGTTCTGTCTGGAATGCAGTATCGCTATCTCCAGAATGACCTACATGCCAGTCATCACTCCGGTACAGAGAAACAAACACCTGCTCCCCTAGATATCGAGATGCGCTATGAGGTGGGGACGGAGGGGGATGTCAAGCACTTGATCCAAGACAATACTGGTATCAAGTTCTCGCTTAATCAACCCTCGCTAGTTTTACGTCAGCAGCAAGGGCTAGGTTTCTATGGCCTGTTCGTATATCAGAAGCGAGCGTACCTGGATACATGTATAAACTCACGGGGCGGCAGTACGTTTACCAGGGAACAATTTAGATCCAATCGGATTCATTATGACATACAGCTCAATCGTCTAATTCCTTGGTTACTCGGTCAGCAAGAGCTCCGTGACCAGCGTTGTCTATGGGCTCATTTGTCTATACCCTTAAATCAGTCCTCACCAGAGTCTAGCTACCACATCCTAGAAACAGCCTGGTCTTCCTGGTACCAGTGGTGGCTTCCCCGTTTTCCGAAACTTTGAGTTTTAGCCAATACTGCTCCTTTCACATCAAGGTTCCGCTGCCGTGACAAAATCAAACAGCAACGAATGGTGGTTTGGTCCTCTTTTTCGCATCGGGGGCTACGGCCTATTACTTTTAGCCTTGTTTGACATTATTGATATTTTTGTCCCACCCCTGTTTTCAAGTCCTGTCTGGGAATTTCAGATGGAAAG
The DNA here is from genome assembly GCA_964250845.1 of uncultured bacterium. Lineage (GTDB taxonomy): Bacteria > Cyanobacteriota > Cyanobacteriia > Cyanobacteriales > Chroococcidiopsidaceae > CAXUIG01. The sequence goes on from CAXUIG010000208.1 coordinate 5,495, forward strand.
AAGTCTGGTGGAGCGTGTGCCTGTACCTTTGTTAGGGATACTGCTGGTATTTTCCTCAGAGACAAGTGTGCGGATTTTCAAGTTCTTATCCTGGGCTTGTCTGGTAGTTGGGGTGTTATTCTTATTGCTGTTGCCTTTAGGGCTGACTACCACCTGGCGGCTCGATCAGCAACAGATGGAAATCAGTACCCAAATCAACCAACGGACGACTCAGGTTCAACAGTTGAAAGACCAACTGAGCAAGGCAACGACAGCCCAACAGCTTGGGCAGGTTTTGACCCGCATCAACCCCCAAGCCCCTCCGCCACAGATTAACAATCCTGATCAATTAAAAAGCAGGCTGCTTTCAGAACTTGCCCAAGCTCAGGGGAAATTGGCAACTCAAGCTGAAGAGAATCGCTCAAATCGTCAGGGTCTGCTCAAAGCTGCGCTCAAATCGAACCTGGGAGCCTTGGTTTCTGGTGTTGTGTTTGTAAACCTTTGGCGTAATAACCGCAAAGCGCTAAAAGTTGACAGACACAGAGAGTGAGCCTATGCGTTCATGTGGTGTGCGCTCGGCGCGATCGCTGCTACTACTAATGGGCATCAGCCTCGGCGGTATTTTCCTTTTGCCAACCCAACCATCTCCGGCACAAACCCCATCAGTACCGCTACCTTCTACCGCTCCTCTGGATCTAGCCCTATTAAAGAAAGGTGCTTCCGGGAATGACACTGTTATAACAGATGACACCATCTCCCAACGGGGACTGACAATTCCCAGCCTCTGGTGGGCGAAACAACAGTTCGCGGATAATCTACTTGATAACTGGTTGGCCTATCCAGGTGACGGCAAGAAGCCTGGAAGAATCGACCTAGTAGTGAACCAGGAAAAGTGGAGCTTACTCGACTATCTAGATCGCTACGCATTTGTCACTAAGTTCGGTACTGTTGCACAGGATTACGGCTACAACCTCAGGGTCTTCGATTCTGAAGCAGAACGTTTGGCCACCTATACCTGTAACTTCAATCCAACTTCACGCCCGTGCAGTATCCAGCTCGAAGCTACGGGCAACTCACGTCTGCGGGGTTCAACGCCTTAACGTCGAAGCTCTCGGATTGTGCCCAGCACATGTTGGTACTCACCTTTATTGCCCTCCTGCTGATAGATATTTGCGGCCTGCTGAAAATCCTCCAGCGCTCCCTGCTTGTCGCCAAGGTCATAGCGA
>CAXUIG010000208.1:6799-11654 GCA_964250845.1 uncultured bacterium
CGCTCCCTGCTTGTCGCCAAGGTCATAGCGAGCCTCTCCCCGGTTGTAGTAGGCGAAGGCAAATTTAGGACTCAACCGTATCACTTGAGTGTAATTCCTAATCGCTGCCTGTTTGTCTTTTAAATCCTGGGGGGCCTCTCCCCGATTATAGTAGGCGGGGGTATCGTTGGGATGGGGGATATTATTCACCCTCACCTGGGAGCCACTTAGCCCGGTTTTAGCCCTGAGTGCTACAAAGGTATTAATCGGAATGGCAGAATTGAACCCGGTTTTAATTGGTATCGTTCCTCCTGATTCGCTTTGAACCGAAAACTCACTCTGCCCTTCCCCATGAATGGCGACCACGCGACCACTGGCATCAAACACCGGACTACCACTCATGCCCTTCACCGTCACGGCATTGTAGCGCAGGTTGTATCCCTGGGGAGCATTTTGCGGGCGACTCGTGACAATTCCCGGTGAAAACTCATAGTCTCGATTTTGCCTCGCTAACGCCGGATAGCCTGAAACGTAAACATTAACCCCAATCGCCGCTTGCTCAGAATTTCCCAGGGTGGCGATCGGATACTTGTCGGAGCTGTCAAAGGTGACCACAGCCAGATCTGGATCATTTTCACTTGGCTGCAATCGTTGCACCTGGCTCACCTGATAGGTCTTCCCCATATAGGTGCGAATCGTGTATGTCAGATCCGGTCTTTTCACCACATGGTTAGCTGTCACAACAGTGTAAGTATTGCCCTGTCTGGCAATGATCACCCCTGAGCCCCCGCCATCCGCATTGTCGTTAATCTCTACTGTTACACGAACGGCTATGCGGGCAATTTCCTGAGCCGTCATCGCAACTGCCGCTGTTGCTTGAGCGATCGCGATCACCGCTGCCGACGCTGTTCCTGTCAGCAAGCCAGTTAGCGCCTCAAACCGAAAACCACCTACTCTCATCCTAGAATCTGTTACGAATGAGTTCTAGCATCAGTTTTGTCTTCAGGCCCCAAAAACCGATTTAACTCTTCTAAAGGCAGGGGATCTAGCCCATTTGATTCGGGCACTGGAGCGCCGCTACCCTTAATCGAAAAATTGTTCAGACTTGCTAGCACCTCATCTGTTCTTTTGGCGTTCTCTGGTCGCAGGGTGAATAACATATTAGAACTGTTACAAGCAGATGACGTGTTAACTACACAAATGACTACTTGATGCTTCACGGGTCCCGCCATAAGTTGTAGGTTTCTTAATTTGCCGCCATTGCGAATTACTGTCTGAGTCAATTTTTGCGAAACGAGATGGCAGCGTTGTTGCGGGTTATATTGACCGCCTAGAGTAGATTTCCAGATAATGAGCGGGGGTGTGGTTCGATCGCCTCTTTGGGCAATCGTCGCGAAGCCCTTCCCCGTCTGTTGGCAGCGAAACGTTGTAAATGTGGGTGTAGCTGCCAACAGAGTCTTTGCGAGTGGTATAAGAGCAGGAGGAGCGTAAGCTGTGACGGTACCACCAGAGAAGATGATACTGGCTAACAAAACAGCACCAGTGAATTTATCTGCCATCGTCAAGACTAACTAATTAATTGAGTGCAGGTGTAGTATATATAATAACTGGCAGACTGGTAATTATATCGGGCCTTTTTGGTCAATGCCTGGAAAAAGGCGGACGGCTTTCCACAGAGACTCGTACTGCTTGAGCGTTGGAGCACACAGGGGCTCGAGAAATTCGCTATTTTTAAAGAGCTGAGGCTCCAGCAGCAGCAGGTTTCGTAATTCTTTTTGTATATCAGCTGGGTTGAGCGTCACAGAAATCGGCGAGGTAGCCTTTCTCAAAAGAGAAATTTGCTGAGCAATTTGTTGTTGCCAACAAAAATCAATCCACTGTTTGCCTAAAGAATTGCTAGAACCGGCACCCGCTGGGCGCACCCACAGGTTTGCCCAGAGGGCGGTTCCAGACTGGGGGATCACTGCCGCAATTTGCCGATAACGCTGAATAACTGGCAACACATCGGTTGACCAACCCACCGCCAGCCAAGTATCTCCCAGGAGAAGGGGTTGCAGATAGGTATCCGAGCTGTAGAACTTGACCTGCCGGTTTAAGGCGCGCATTTCCTTGAACAGGTCTGGAACCTGTTCAAGGTTCTCGGTATTGTAAGATTTACCCAGTTTCTTTAACGTCAAGCCAATGACTTCCCGTGGCTGGTCAAGCAGCGAAATGCGATCGCGCACTTCTTCTCGCCAAAGGTCACTCCAATCCCTGGGTGTCCATCCCAAGGACTCGAATTTGTCGCGGTTATAGACAATGACGGTAGTACCCCAGCTATAAGGCGCCGCCCAGACTTGTCCCTGGGGATCTAGGTAGCCTAAGGCATTGCGCCTCACCAGCTGTTGCCACCGACTGGGGAGATTTCGCCAGCTTCGCAGCTGGTAAGGGTCGTCAAGCGGTTGAATCAGTCCCTGGCTGATTGCCGGTGCTAACCAGTAATCTCCCAGTGTTACCAGGTCTGTTACTAAGCTCCGATCGGCTTTAATCCAGGGTACGGAAAAGGGAAATAGTGAGCGATGGTCATCCACCTTCGCAGTTTGCTGCTTCTTCCAGGATTGCAATTGCGTAAATAAATCCTTTAACTGCTCAACTGGCGCAAAATTTAACTCCACTGGTTGGTTCAGACTGTGGCGAAATTCATTTACCAGCTGGGCGGGGATAGAACCGTTCAACACCTGGACTCGAAGCGTCGCCTGGGACGGACTACCACACCCAGCGATTAGCTGACCCAGTGCCAGTGTCCCTGTACCCAACAAAAAAGACCGTCGATCCATCTTCCCTAAAGTCAAGCATTTTTACTCGCCAACCGTCGCGAGCTATTTTCCTTTAATCTACCACCAGTCAATAGGGGCTAAAAAGGAAAAAGGCGTCAGTAGTATCCGAGTCACCTGTTCAGATTTTGGCAATTAAAGTGAATTTATACTCAAGTTTATGATCTAATCTCTAACATAATACACAATAATGAGTTTTGGGACTCCAGCTTGTATTGAAATTTGTTTAACCGAATTTCGCGGAATTCCCCGTCCTCGCCTCTGGCTTTCTCGGGGATGGATAGCGGTCAGTTGAATCCCCCTCGATGGGGACGAGTGTCCGGGGAGAGAGTACTCTCTCCCCGGAACTCTCGGTGAAACTGACAATTTACCGTCAGTATGTGTTATACTAAAACCATGCTGACACTGAATTACACCTACCGAATTTATCGTGCGATTCGTTCTCTCAAAACTACTTGTTATACAGGGGAGGAGAGAGGCAGGGTTAACCAATTTGTCGTATTAATTGGAACAATATCCTGATAATTCAATGACTATGGAGGTTAAATTCCTTCCGCCTTTACATCGGGCTGAATATCGTATCCCACCTTTCACAGGATGGTTTCCTGGTACTGGCAGTGCATGGGATAAATGCGGATAAGCTGGTAGCCTCATACTGGTGATACCGCTAGAAAAGATGTACATGGTGAGCGTACAGCCAACATTCTCCTCGTCGTTACGGTAGACCCGTGAAAGAGGCTGCAAAACGGCTCCCTTGATTAAATGAAGGAGCGACCAATGAGGAAAGTACAGAGGGATTTGAGTGATTAAATCAGCCCCCATGGGACAGCAACTCAAAACCACAAGCTAGAAATCTGAAGGGTAAAACACGGGGTTCAAAATATGAACAAGGGGCTAGGGCCGTTACAAAGGATAGAGTGTAACTGAGATGTACCCGTTATAAACCCCCGGCGTAGTGAATGCACCTAAATACATCACGAAATAGTCATTGGAAACGAAGTAACCTAAATTACTTTCTCGATTAATTTAACGTCAATAGAGGAAATTGTTTTTTTTCAGGAGGTGATGATTCATAACCACATCCTAACAGATACGTTAAGTAATTGAGTAGGGAACCACCTATATAGGTAATTTAGTCAGGACATCCTAAGAAGCCAATGCCTTAAGCTCGAATAAGACGAGCGTAGGGGAAAGCCCAAGGATATGCTGACGTAGGATGAGCGGAGCGTAAAATCGCTAAGTGGCGACTCCCAGAGTAGTAGCTCCTAATATGCCTAAAACGCCGTATGAGCGTGGGATGCCGATGGTCGAATCTAAGGAAAGTGCGTACAGGTTGAAATTGTGAGCCGGTAACTGTCCCGGCGAGAGTGGAGTACAAAATCACACCGCGATGTAAATCCAAGGCGACTGCCTGAAAAACCACGGGAAGAGTGAACCAGTAGGGGTCAAAGGTCAAAATAGAGCAATCTATGAGACTATCGTTGACAAACGACCACACGCTTTCCTCCGTATGAGCGCGAAAGTCTCACGTACGGTTCTGAATCGGAGGTGATGTCAGTAATGACACATCGACCGTACCCTGATGCTGTCCAAGAATTGCTCTTGCAAGAGTGGTTGGAAACTTGTCGCCAAGTATACGTGCGACGTGAAAGTCGTGCAGTTTGAGTGAGGGTCAAAACTCTCCAAGGATTCCTTCTCCTTGTCCTCACGTAAAAGAGTCAATGACTCTGCCTACAGTGTTAGTAAGTAATGAATTCACTGGAATGCAAGGCACGAAAGCACAAAGATACTAACAGCCTAAGTTGGTATCGGTGCAAGAGGAAGATTCAGAAGGGTTAACGAAAGTGAATCGTCGTAAGCTTCGTCATGGCGGAGAGAGTGAAATAAGGCTGTAACACTCTGACCAAAAGGTGAGTGGGTGACTATCAAACTGTAGACGTTGATAGTGAAGGACAACAATCCCACCGGAGTATAGACGGAACCCAACTGAAACGCATCTCATCTGTCCGAAACGTAACCGTTCACGGGGGGGGTTACAAAAAAACCAGACATTAAGCTCTGGC
>CAXUIG010000209.1:0-11564 GCA_964250845.1 uncultured bacterium
ATCCTAGCCCAGAAAGCACAGAAAATTAACACACCTTGAAAGGGCTAGTCCTAAACTCTATACTGTGTTGCAGATTTTAAAGCGGCTTGCTCAAGTGGTTGGAGCAGAGGCATGATTAATCCTTGCCCTCATTGCTTTTAGCGCTGCTGGTTGATTCGGATAGGTTCTAATTGTGCGTGATTCTCTAGCTAGCATTTGAGATTAAGAACTCGAATCAAGCGACTGACTAGAAAGACAATTGGCTTTTCCAAGTCGGGAGAGATGCACGACGAAAGTTATTGGATTATTCATTAACCGCCACGAGTTTGGTTTAAACGTCTAACAACAGTTTGATAACACTGCCAGGAGTTGCAACATAACCGCTGAGACTCCCTTCTGCTCAGGCTTCAGGACTTGTAAGTGAAAGACAGGTATTAACTTTGGATTAATAAGTATTTTTTTATAAAAAATCAACAAATTTTTGCTTTTTCATCTGCCTACCGTGCTACTTAGTATTACTAATATTATCACTTTTGTATGACCAAACTTATGACAAAAACAACTTAACAAGTTTAATTCTTCATGCCATGATAATAATTCATTGTAAAAATACACTTGAACATCGGGAAGTAATTCCTAACCACCTTTTTTTGAGGCTGTACTTTAATGCTGGTAGCACCAAGGGTGCGCTTGAGGCGCAAAACCGGAAAGATAGCAAAAGGTTTAAAAATTTGAATGTTCTCGCCTGTGATTGATAGTAGGTAAGTACCTGATCAAATGCGGCTCTGTTCTCGTGCGCGGATTAGAGAATTGCAACTTAATTAACTTTGTACCCGAAAGGAGAGGGAGCCGACGACGACGAAGAGATATCCCGCCTATCTTTCGTCGGGCTTTCGGTTAAGTGGGTATCTAGAACCTCAGAATGCCGTTGATAAATCTGCAACGTCTAAAAATTTTCAAGCTCAAATATGTAAAGTAATGCAGAAAAATGACACTTATGGGCTCCTAAATGAAGCGGAGTCTGGGATGCTCATAGCCCAAGCCCAGAGTAATTCCGGGGGCAGCTGGCAATTATTGCCGTACACCTCTGACATATTGCCTATCCATGCTGCTCTTTTGAATACTGGCAAGATATTCTTCTTCTGTGGCTCGGGCAACAATCCAGACCGATCAAATACCCCCTATGACAGTGTGCTCTGGGATGTGATTAACGGTAATTTCACTCATCAAGGGGCCCCAACAGATGCTTCAGGGAACCCAATTGACTTTTTCTGCGCTGGTCAGTCATTCCAGCCCGATGGCAGCCTAATGATCGGGGGTGGTACCCTGCAATACGACCCATTCCATGGCTCGCCGACAGCTTTTGTGTTCAATCCGAGCACTCAGCAATTGACACAGACGGCATCCATGAATAGTGGCCGATGGTATCCTACCTTGTTAACGCTGGGTAGCGGTCAAATCTTTGCTGTATCGGGTTTGGATGTAAATGGCGCCCTCAGCATCCAGCCAGAAATTTATTCATCTTCCTTTGCAACTGGCTGGATCGCTTTTTCACAACCGACCAGTTCCATCCCGCAATACGCACACCTTTTCCTCCTGAGTAGTGGTCAAATTTTCTATTCGGGTGCCTACATGGGGGGCAACTATGGTGTGTACCCACGTATCCTCACCCTGCCTAATTCATTCACGCAAGCGATCGCAGAAACGCCGGTGTCTGGGTTGCAAGATCCAGACTCTCGCAACCAAGCTGCCAGTGTGCTGCTACCACCGGCACAAGACCAGAAGGTGATGATTTGCGGCGGTGGTAATAGTGATGGCACGGCAACAAACAAGGTCGATATCGTGGATTTAACAGCTATACAGCCAACTTACACTCCAGGAGCGTCTCTAAACAACCCCCGCATGCACCACAGTGCAGTCCTGTTGCCTGATCGCACCGTGTTTGTTTGTAATGGTAGCCAAAGTGAAGAGAACACATCTCTTGGAAATATACCAGCAGAGATCTACAACCCAGCCAACAATACGTGGACACTTGCTGCGACACCAAATGTCCAAGACCGTGTATATCATTCAGTGGCGTTGCTTCTGCCAGATGGCAGTGTAGTCACAGCCGGGGGAAACCCTGCTCGAACAGTTGATGAACTGCGGCTGGAAATTTATAGTCCGGCGTACATGTCGCAAACACGACCAGTGATTCAGAGCGCTCCCTCAACAGTGGGATACGGCGCGACAATCACGCTCCAGACACCCCAATCCCGCAACATCAAATGGGTTCATTTGATTAAACCAATGGCGACCACCCATTGCTACGATACAGAACAACGGCTAGTGGACCTGCCGATCATCTCTAGTAATGACACTTCTGTGTCGGTCACGGTAACGAGTAACCAAAACTTAGCACCGCCTGGCTATTACATGCTGTTTGTTACTGACAACAATAACGTTCCGTCAGTGGCACAATGGGTTCAGCTAACGCCTCAGACCAATACCCAGCTACAGGCAACTTTTTACGTAGATGGGAATTTCGCTGGAACTTCCCAGAGCTTCCCGCCAGGGGTCTACAGAGCTGATCGAGGCGACTTAAATATTGTGGGTAACGACACCATCAGCTCCTTGCGTGTGCCTGCAGGCTTAACAGTGCAAGTCTGTGACAACTCTGACGCTAGTGGTCTGTGCGCTAACTTTGGCCCCGGTGACTACCCTTATATCCCAGATCAGCTAAACGACATTATTTCTTACATTAATGTCCAGCAGCAATAATTTTTTGCTTCTGTAATTTTGGTCACACTCACCCTTATAACTAGATAGGAGTGCAGATATGAATCAGAGAATAACACGTAGACGCTTTGGTCAACTGGTGATCGCAGGCAGCGCAGGAGCTAGCCTCGTTTACCTCGCTAACAAGACCTTGGCACAAACGCCGCCGAACTTGGTCATCTTTGGTATTAGCTCTGGTCGTATAACCACTACCAGTAACACAGCCAACCCCCTGGTAAACAACAGCACAGTAAGCAGTAACATCGCACCCACAGCTACAGCTAGCACCTCACTAAGTCTCATCTTACAGTCTTTAGATGTGACGACCAGTCAGATTAAGACCGTGAATACCTTTGAGTTTCTTGCGGATGGACGCACACCTATCCTGCAGTCTAACGAGGAACTGAGCGCTTTTACTGCCTTATCCAATGGCAGACTCGTAGTGGCTATTACCCCTGCCAGTGGCAGCAAGAACGAGACAGATCCCGCTCGCCTGACAGTTCTGGGTGCGTCCCCAACATCCGTGCCCCTCTCAGGACTTAACCAGGGGGAAAAGCTTGATAGTTTTGTGGGCACCAATGACGGCGGGCTCATCGGTCTAGTTCTTCAAAACAGCAGTAAGCCTCCGGTTAGGCTAGTGAATATTAACATCCAAACAGGTGCGATTACTGCCAACAATACAGTTACCCTGCCCACTGACCAGCGGTTCACTACTCTGGTCTACTGCCCCGCAGATCGAAAACTCTATACGATCACCACTGGGCAGGATGGCAACACAAGTCTGGTGCAGTTAGACCAAGCGCAACACCAGCCTATTATAGTTCTAAAGCAATTGACCTTCAACGGTAAGATTTGGAACAATGGATTGGAGAGCCTGGTTTGCTCTGGTTCAGGCCAAATCCTAGCGCTTGGTGCTCTTAGATATGTGACACCTAATACCGTTTACAGTGTGGATGCGGGCAATGGAACCTTGACGGCGCTAACACAATTTAACGTTAGCAAAGCGACAATTGGGCTAACCACAGCAAACCTTGGCTGAAAAAACAATCTTTAACCACTAGGGAGGTGTCAAGACGGTAATTACAAAAAACCTTTACCTTTAATGTCGTGAGAAGGCCCCCACTATAACGACGAGCGGCAAGAAATTTACTGGGAGCGAAGCTCCCAAGTAAATGACGCCAGCGAGGCGAATAGTAGCGGGATGAATCACGACCAATATATCAATTGAGCGATAGCGAATCCCTTTAAAAAAGTGTTGCTCTTTTTGTAAGCTCAGCATATACTACTCATATGCTGACACTAACCTACGAGTACAAACTAGCTGCAACCCCTGAGCAAACACAACTCTTCGACGACTGGTTGAAGGTTTGTAGTTCAGTGTGGAACTTTGCTCTTAGAGAACGCAAAGATTGGGCTAACTCCAGGAAGTGTGATATCAATGCTTGTAGCATCAGACAGGAATACATCATTCCAGTTAATGTCAAGCGTCCAACCTATGCTAGCCAGTGCAAAGCATTGACAGCAGCTAAAAACGAATATCCTCATTTAACCATCCCTCAGTCTCAAGTGTTGCAACAAGTCTTGAAAAGCTTGGAAACAGCATTTCTCTCGATGTGGGAGAGAGGATTTGGTTTTCCTAGATTTAAGAAACCAGGCAGGATGAGGTCATTTGTGTTTCCACAGATGAAAACTTCTGATCTGGAAGGAGAGTACATTAACTTGCCCAAAATAGGGAAAGTAAAGATGTCTCTCTCCCGCCCCATCCCAGAGGGGTTCGACCTCAAACAAGCGCGTGTTGTTAAACGTGCTTCTGGATATTTCGTCATGCTGTCTTTACAGTGTGACGTACAAGTGCCCGATATCATGCCTCACGGGGAACCGATGGGAATTGATGTCGGGCTCAATAGTTTTGTGGCTACATCCGAGGGTGAGTTGATTGCTAGACCCCGATTCTTTGTGGATGCTGCTCGTAAGCTGAAATTGCTACAAAGAAGGTTGAAACACAAGAAAAAGGGTAGTAGTAACTGGCGAAAACTCAACCGAAGAATAGCTTTGCTGCACGAGCACATCTCTAATGCTAGAAAAGACTGCCACTTCAAGACAGCTCATCACCTTTGCAATTCTGCTGGGATGATATTTGTCGAAGATCTGAATCTCAAGGCAATGTCTAGAGGTATATTGCGCAAGCATACTTTGGATGCAGCTTTTGGGCAGTTCCTCAACATCTTGTCCTGGACATGCTGGAAGCGAGATGTCTACTTTGCCAAGGTAGACTGTCGCGGCACTTCTCAAATGTGTCCGGTATGCGATGCTGATGTACCAAAAGATTTGAGCGTTAGAATCCATGCATGTCCTGAATGCCAGTATCAAACGGATAGAGACGTAGCATCTGCTCAAGTAGTCAAGAAACGTGGTTTGAGACTGATAACTGCTGATGGACAATCAGTGTTTCAAAATGCCTGTGGAGACGGTCTAACGGGGGCAGTAATGCCTAGTCAAGAGTCTTTGAAGCAGGAAAGCCAAGGAGCGATCTTTGGAATCCCCCACTATAAACGTGAACGCAGAGCTTTCACGTTTTAGTGGCGGGAGGATGTCAATCTGGTTTTATAGAGCGGTGGATAAGTCGGCAGGGCCAAGAGAATGCTCCGGCGATGCTAACTGCTACAATTATTGTTAAAACTAACCAGTTACCTCTTGGCGGTGAAGCAGGCTCTAGGGTTTCATCTTCTGCGCTTTTGACTAGCTCTGGTAGGGAGCAAGATAGCTGCCTGAGAGTAATCGCCCCTTCGATTAAGGCTCCAATCAGATAAGCCCCCAGCGCTATTCCTAACCATTCATGCATGTCTTAGGTGGCTTTTGCAGAGCCGTTGAGCTGCGTTTATTGTTAGCGATCTGCTCGGCTTCTGGCTCTAATGACTTTCTTGCCCAACAGATCTTTCTATGGCTGTGTCGCGAATTAGGGGAAGTCTAGAATTAATGTAGGTATTAAGGTTACTAGTATCATGCTCGTCGAGCACCTGTTGAGCAGTGAACTGTTTGAGCAACCACTGCACCAACGTTAGGTCGTCAAGCTGTAATAGAGTGTTGACCTGTGTTGACTCTATCAAAGCCCAGAGCTGGCGCATCATTGTGGGTGTCATCTAGTCTTTTGCTCTTAAGGGTTTCTTTATATTTATATAATGACACAGTTTCTCAATCGGGTCACTATGCCCAGCGGGATAGAAGTGGTGCACAGTTTCTCAAACTGCCAAAAACCGCTGAATCACATCCTGGCTCAGTTCGCTGGTTGAGCCAGAAGCGACGATGCCGCCTTTTTGCATCGCGTAGTAGCAATCCGCTTGCCGGACAAAGTGCAGGTGTTGCTCGACTAGCAGAACTGAAATGCCGGTGGAGGCAACAATCCGGTGTACAGCTGCCTCTATCTCCAAAATAATTGAGGGTTGAATGCCTTCGGTGGGTTCGTCTAACACCAGGAGTTGGGGGTGTCCCATCAAAGCACGTGCGAGCGCTAGTTGTTGTTGTTGTCCTCCACTCAAGTCGCCACCCATGCGGGAAAGCATCGATTTTAAGACTGGGAATAGCCTCAAGATATCCTCTGGAATTTCCTGATTGCCGGTTCTGGGGTGGCGTCGCGCTTCTAACCCCAACAACAGATTTTCCTTCACCGTCAAGCGCGGGATAATCTCTCGTCCTTGGGGGACATAGCCAATTCCCAGCCTTGCTCGTTGATCAGGAGACTTTGAGGTTATGGGCTTACCGGCAAAGGTAATCGTGCCGGTGCGGGGTCGAATCAACCCCATAACCGTCTTGAGGAGGGTGGTTTTGCCAACGCCATTGCGTCCAATCAGGCAGACCATTTGCCCAGTTGGCACACTCAGATCCACGTCGCGGAGAATGTGACTCTCGCCATAGTAGACATTTAGTCCAGAGATTTGCAGCATCAGAGGTGGTGGGCTGTGGTTGTTCGCTAGATTTATTCTCAATTACGCCTTGTCTACTGCTATCTCGTGTCCACCTGTTGTCCCAGATATACTTCGAGCACGCGCAGGTCATTTTGCACTTCCTCAATGCTCCCTTCGCACAGCACTGACCCCTGATGCAGCACTGTCACCTTACGGGCGATTTGGCGGACAAATTCCATATCATGCTCAATCACTAGGATGGAATGACTATGTGCTAGAGCCAAAAGCAGTTCTCCAATTTGTTGGGTTTCTTCATCGGTTAAACCGGCAACAGGTTCATCGACGAGTAATAAATCAGGCGACTGGGCTATTAGCATCCCAATTTCTAACCGTTGCTTTTCTCCATGGGAAAGCTTTGCAGCCGGTATGTCTGCATTGCCACTGAGGCTAATGGTTTCCAGTAAGCCTGCCACGGTGCTACGTTCGACAGTAGATGGATGCCCAAACAGGGTGGCAAAAACATTTTTGTTACGGTTGCAGGTGAGATCCAAGTTTTCACGCGGAGTCAAGTTGAGATAGATCCGAGGTGTCTGGAACTTACGACCGATTCCTAGTCGAGCGATTTGATGTTCAGATAAAGACCGCAAATTACGCCCCTTGAACAGCACCCGCCCCGAAGTTGGTTGCACTTTGCCTGTTATAACATCCAGAAACGTCGTTTTCCCAGCACCATTTGGACCAATTACGACTCGTAGCTCACCAGAATACATGCTGAAGTTGAGGTGATTCAGCGCCTTAAACCCGTCAAAACTAACGGTCAGGTTTTCAGTTTCTAAGATTTTGGCGTTCATGCTCCACCTTAATACGCGATCGCAACCAGCCGACTAAACCATCAGGAAGCACCGTCACCACAATCAAAAACAGCGCTCCCTGAAAAAATAGCCAGACTTGTGCGAATTGTTCACTCAGAAAACTCCTAGCAAAGTTGACTAACAATGCTCCCAATACCGCTCCCACCAGGCTAGCACGACCTCCCACTGCTACCCAGATCACCATCTCAATCGAAAAGGCAATATCCATTGCTCTAGGTGAGATGGATTGAGTTTGAAGGGTGTAAAGCGCCCCTGCAATGCCCGCTAGCCCAGCTGAGACCGCCAAGACAAGCACTTTGAAATCTGTTGGGTCGTACCCTGAGAAGCGCACCCGGCTTTCATCATCCCGAATTGCCATTAGCAGGCGTCCAAAGCGTCCACTCGTCAGCCAGCGACACAAAGCATAGGCAGCGGCGAGAAACAGGACAGTGAGGGTGTAGAAAAAAAACTGAGTTTGAGCAGCACTCACAGATGCCCCAAATAGAGTTTTGAAGTCAGTTAGCCCATTGGTGCCGTTAAACAGTTTTTGCTGACCGTTGAAGAAGTTGAAAAAGACAATAGTTGCTGCTTGAGTAAGTATGGAAAAATACACTCCCTGGATGCGATTACGGAATACCAAGTATCCTAGTAATGCTGCTAATAAGGCTGGAATTATCACTACAGCTGCTGCGGCAAAAGGAAAAGAATAAAATGGTTTCCAAAAACTAGGCAGCTCAGTCACCCCATAAAGCCCCATGAAGTCAGGCAACTCGTTTGGGGGGACTTGCAGTTTTAGGTGCATGGCGATCGCATAACCGCCCAGTGCAAAGAAAATGCCATGTCCCAAGCTGAGCAGACCAGTGTAACCCCAGATGATGTCGATGCCAAGAGCAACAATTGCCAAGCTCAGAAATCGCCCCAGTAAGTTGAGGCGAAAACCCGAAAGTAAAGCTGGCATGAAGAAAATTAACAGGAGTGCGATCGCCACAACCACCCCCACCTCTACCACAATTGACCCTCGGCTGCGCCGAACTCCCATCTTCCTTCTTCCTCTGCATCCTGCACCACAGTAGAGCGGTTTTCAACAAAATCGTCCCTAAACAGTGCGTCCCCTTTCTGGGAAAATCCCAGCTGGCCTAATCTGCAAAAAGGCAATGATCAGTGCAAACACCATCACCTTCGCCATACTGGTTGTAGCAAAAAACGTAAATAAATCTGCCAAGGGCTTCACAGGTGCCAGTAGCAGAGCCAGTGTGCCAGAACCGATCAGGTAGTTCGCCGTACCGATTGCCAATGCCGCCACAATAGTGCCCACCAGCTTACCCACACCGCCCACGACCACTACCATAAATGTATCCACAATATAGTTTTGTCCTGTATTCGGCCCCACAGAGCCGAGTAAACTAATCGCACACCCAGCCACACCAGCCAATCCAGAACCCAGAGCAAAGGTGAGCGCATCAACTTGCTTGGTTGGAATCCCCAAACACGCACTCATGCTGCGATTCTGCGTGACTGCTCGAATCCGCAACCCCCAGGCAGAGCGCTGCAAGAACAGGTAAATCCCGGCAACGCAGAGAATTGTTAGACCAATGATAAAAAGCCGTGCATAGGGCAGCTGGAAACTCCCCAGCGGCAGCCCACCCCGCAGCCAGCTCGGTGCTGTTACGTCAACATTCTGAGCCCCAAACCAGGGCTGGGTGACTGCCAACTGATAAGTTTGGCTCAAAAAGTTAGCAGTTGCGATCGCCACTCCTAAGGAAAGAGCGAACATCACCGCCACAACCCAATTCCGAATCCGCTGAAAATCTGGGCGTCGATTCAAAATCCACTTTCCACCAAAGAATAACAAACAAAACAGCGCCAACCCAATTACCAGCACCCAGTTCACACTACGCACGAACTGCTGTAAAATCAAGCTAACCCCCCACGTCGCCAGCAGTGTCTCCAGTGGTCGTCCATAGAGATACTGAATCACCCCCCTTTCCAGAATTAATCCCACAGCAGCTGCTACTATAAAAGCCAGAACCAGGGCAAAAAATATATAAATCTCAAACCAAGCTCCACCCAGCTGTTTGCAGCCATTTTGTACAACAAACGTTGTGTATGCTCCCAACATCATCAACTCACCGTGGGCCAAGTTGATCACGCCCATCAGCCCAAAGACAACCGCTAGCCCTAGGGCGGCTATCAGTAGAACGGAGCCAATGCTGATGCCGTTAAATAGGCCATCTAATAGTCCTTGCAGCACCCGTTTCCTCTCGCTAATACTAAGTTACCTGATCCCTGTTCGGGCTAAGTAGCTTTGTACTTTCCACCTTTATTCGGATTAGACCAGTCACAAGCGTAGCCCTTGGTTTCTTTAACAAATTGATTCCAGGGAACTGGTGCCACTGCCTTTTCAGTCGAATAAACAATCTTGAATAAACCATCACCCCCAACCTCACCAATCCGCACAAACTTGGCTAGGTGATGATTATTTTCCAAAGTCACCATACCTTCTGGGGCGTTATAAATCTGTCCCAAGGCAGCAGAGCGCACCTTCTCCAGATCATCAGCTGTCTTAGCCTTCTCAACGGCCTGCTTCCATAGATAAACGGCAATGTAAGCTGCCTCCATCGGATCATTAGTAACCCGGTTTTGGCCATACTTCGCCTTAAAGGCATCAACAAACTTCTTATTGGCAGGATTATTTACCGTTTCGAAGTAGTTCCAAGAGGCGTAGTGGCCTTTGAGATAGTCCGGTCCAATCGCCCTGACTTCTTCTTCAGCAATGCTCACAGACATTGAGGGGTACTTATCTGGCCCCAATCCTGCACCTTGGAGCTGTTTAAAGAAAGCCACGTTGCTATCACCATTTAGGGTATTGAAAATTACACCACCATTCGGCAATGCGGCTTTAATTTTAGTAATAATGGGCGTAACTTCCGTGTTGCCTAGGGGTAAGTAATCTTCACCAACTGTCTTACCTCCTTTAGCGTCTAACTGCGCCTTAATAATTGTGTTAGCGGTACGAGGGAAAACATAGTCAGACCCAACCAAAAAGAACTGTTTCCCTTTATTTTGCAACAGCCAATCAACAGCTGGTTCAATTTGCTGATTGGGAGCCGCGCCGGTATAAAATATGTTCTTGGAACACTCTTGACCTTCGTACTGCACTGGATACCAGAGCAGATGATTTTTCTGCTCAAACACCGGCAGAACATTTTTGCGGCTAGCAGAAGTCCAACAGCCAAAAATGGTAACTACCTTATCCTGGTCAATTAGCTTAGTCGCTTTTTCCCTAAAGGTATCCCAGTTAGATGCACCATCTTCAACAATGACTTCAATCTTTTTGCCTAGCACCCCGCCTGCATTGTTAATCTCCTCGATCGCCAGTTGTTCAGCGTCCACCACACTCTTTTCGCTAATCGCCATGGTGCCGCTAAGGGAGTGCAAAATTCCCACCTTGATTGTGTTTCCTCCTCCACTAGGACTGGTATTAGCGGCAGGAGAGGCAGAAGCCGTTGGACTCACTGCCGTAGTAGTGGGGGAATTGTTGGCGCAAGCCTTCAGCAGAAGGCTTGTTCCCCATGCGGCACAGCCGTATACCAAAAATTTACGTCGGTTCAATCGTCTTGCCATATCGTGACGGTACTTTAAATCGCTTGAATAACGAGTGTTTCACTATCTGCGAAACCAGAGTTGGACCTGGTAGAAAAATAATCCCTAACTGTTGCATCAGTCCAAGTGCATCACCCTGTCCCCAGTGTTCAACAATTTTTCCGTCTTCTACACGGTCAATGTGCATGATTGACAGATTAATTGGTTTCCCAGTTGGCGGCAGACCTTGAAATTCACCCCGATGAATGGCGGTGAAGGTGCCGCACGTCAGCTAATGCTGGAGATATGGCAGCACTAAGCTGCAACCCTTATATTAGTGCCATTTTGCTCAAACCTACTACCTAGAATGCGCCCTAAACTTGACCGTCGTCACCAATTCTGCCTCCAGCTGAGTTTAGCTATCGTGAGCATCTGCCTGAGCGCTATAAGAGTGCGATCGCAAACCCCGCCGTCGTCAGACCTACTCCCACCC
>CAXUIG010000210.1:0-11496 GCA_964250845.1 uncultured bacterium
CTCTGCCCCCTCTGCCCCCCCTCGATTAACCGCCAGTCGTTGACAGGGATTTAGCTTTCAGGGCGTAGTCGCGGAATCGTTCCATATCGGCTCGAATTGTGGATTCGACGGCGCGACCTAGGAATAGATTATCCATGATTTTGCCAATGATGCCGGGGATGGCGTAAGCGACGGTGAGTTTGACAATGCTGCTGGTGTGTCTGTCGTAGAAGTGGACAGTTCCTCGGTTGGGCAGTCCATCAACTGATTCCCATTGGATAACCTGGTGAGGAACGACTTTAATGATGCGAGATAGCCAGGTGAATTCAAGCCCACCAGTATCGAGTTTCCAGCGAGATAGCTCTGGATTGTCGTCCAGAACTTTGACAGATTCAATCCACTTCATCCAGTTAGCCATCTCCAAATTAGACCAAAGCTTCCACACCAGGTCCATCGGAGCATCTACCTCAATAAGCACACTATGCTCTAACCAATTAGACATCTAATTTTCCTCTTCCTCTGCGCCTAGAGCGGTTCGTTTCCCCTACACCACTGAAAATTGAGTGCTACCCACTAATTTCTCGACATTCTCTAAAATTGCTGTGGCAGCAAGGTTACCGGAAAGAGTTGCTCCTTCCATGCTATCGATGTAATCCTGCTGGGTATAACTACCGGCGAGGAAGAAGTTAGCCACTGGCGTTTTTTGCGGGGGACGATAAGGGTCCATTCCAGGGGCTTCGCGGTAGAGGGACTGGGCAAGCTTGACGACGTTGTACCAAGTCATGTTCATCTGGCGCGAGGAGGGAAATAACTCATGTACTTGCTTGAGTACATGTTGAGCGATCGCCTCATTGCTCTCCTTAATAAATGGATCTCCTGGTGTCAGCACTAGCTGCAACAGTGATCCCTGCCCTTGATGGTAATAATCAGCAGGGCTAGTTAAAGCTAAGTCGGCAAAACAGGAAAAGTCCGCGTCGGCGGTATAGAGCAGGTTATCTAATCCAGTTGCACGCTCCAGCTGTTGGCTAGCTTCTGCGTTGTGCAATTCTGTCACCCAACCATCAAACCTGAGCTGAACCGTGGCAACCGGCACCGTATCGAGCTTATAGAGCTGGTCAAACTCAGACCACTTACGCCATACCTGGGGTAATAGGCGCTGGATTCCTGGGAGATCACAGGCACAGACGTAAGCATCAGCAGTGATAGTTTCTTCTGTTTCACCTTTGGCAACCACTAGTCCGCTAACTCGCGTTCCCACTTCCTCTTCACTAAACTGAATTTCCCGTACCCGGCGGCGAGTATAAATTTTCGCCCCCCGCGCTTCCAGATATTCCAGTATAGGCTTGTGCAGGTACTCATTGGGTGAGCCTGAGAGCATTCGCAGTACCGATGCCTCGGTTCTGGCAGCAAACAACTGAAAGATAGTCAGCATACAACGGGCGGAGATATTTTCACAATCAATAAAGCCCAGCGCATAGGCAATGGGGTTCCACATCCGCTTGATGCTGCCATTACTACCACCATGACTACGGAACCAGTCGGCAAAGCTGAGCCGATCAAGGTCGCGAATAATTTGCATAGCGCCGTCGAAGTCCACCAAGCCGCGTACTAGGGGGCTAGTGCCAAGTGCGATCGCATTCTGCACTTTGTCTTTTAACGACAACTGCGACGTTGTGAAAAATGCTTTTAGACCATTGAAAGGGGCGCCCGTAAGGAAGCGAAAATCCAATTCTCCAATTCTTCCTCCTTTGTTGATGAAGGTATGGGTATGCTGTTTCAGGCGCAGATTTGACAACGCGCCCACCTTCTTCATCAACTCAAATAGGTTATAGTAGCAACCAAAAAAGACGTGCAGCCCCATTTCAACATGGTTGCCATCGGCATCGATCCAGCTACCTACTTTTCCCCCTACAAAGGGACGGGACTCAAAGATTTCTACTTCCCAGCCAGCATCAGCTAACTCTACAGCAGTTGCCAGCCCAGCCAGTCCCGCCCCGACGATTGCCACACGCATTCAATCTGTCCTTCTGTCGCTTCTTCACGTATTTTAATCCCATCACTCCAACTGAGGCATCAGCTGGAGGGTTCCAATTCCTAACTCCTTGGGTGAGAGCGATCGCGCTTCATATAGAGCCATCATGTCACGTAACTGAGGCTGCCCTCGCGAAGCCCCCATCAGTCCCCTAGAAATGATCAAGCCACAGTAGCCCTTAGTGTTTTTGCACCGCTCGTCCCACTTTTTCCGGGCAACGACATGAACCGCGTCATCGTCCATAAACTCGCCAAACAAGAACAGATCCCCATTTTCTGCTTGCAGGATACCGAGGTCATAGCGCTCACCCTCATAGGGGTCAGCACCTGGATTAAAGCAAATTCCTTTGAGTCCCCCAGCTTCCTGGAGCTTTTTAATCACTGTCTTAGCTTTGGGACGGGAGGTTTGAATCAATATCACCGGCAAACCGTCTCCCCCTTTTGTTAAATCGCACTCCTGATAGTATTCCACCCCATCCTGGAGAGACTCCACCATTTCCCAAGACAACACACCAAGGCTGAGGAAGGAGTCTTCTGGGATCAAGTCATCCCGCAATGAGCGGAACATTGCCATCCCATTTAACTCTTCGGTGTCGTCTTCGGCTTCAAAGCCTGCCATTTCCTCCAGCTCCGCTGCCAACTCCGGCATTGTGTTGACAGTGATGGAAACCGTCGTCTTTGCTTCATCTGAGTCTACGGGAATGCGATAGCGACCTGTGAGCGCTGGGAATGTTTCCCCATCTAAGTGGCGACGCTGAGCGCGGATAAACCGCAGCAGGGCTTCTAGAGCAATCAAGACTACGAGTGCCTCTTCCTCATAAAGAACGGATCGTAGCCCTTCTAGCGGGTGAATATTACCAAAAGACGGCTGAATTTCTGATAACGGTAGCTCCGCTAAATCAATTATTTCTTCCTCATCCTCATCCTCTTCATCTACTTCATCTGCTCTCTCAAAGGTCAAAAACAGACAATCTTGCTTCAGGAAAGCTTCTTCTAGCTGCTCTGGAGATTCTTCATCTGTTAACACCTTGGCCCGAAACCGCTTCAGGGATTCTTCTGAGCGATACAATAAAACTCCATACTCCATCCCCAGCATTCCCATAACTGAGGCGTATAGCGTGCCCACATCCCACTGGTTTAGCTCTACGGACAAAATTTGGTGTTCTTCGAGGAATTCCCAAGGGGCAGCGTGCCAAATCTCAAACGCCTTTTGTCTTAAGGTTTCTGCATATTGGGGGGGTAAATCGGGGGTTTGAGTGTCGATTACTTCTTGGAACCCCCGAACTAGTTCATCTATCAGCGGCAAATCTGGTACGTAGTCAATCGTGATTCCCAGCTCTTGCAGCACCCCACGCAGGAAAAACTGGAGTTCCCGGTCTCTCACCACAATTTTCTGAGGTCGTGCAGGATTGGCGGGGCTGTGGGGGTGCTCCATTGCTCGCAGCAATGTGCGAACAATTGCTTCTGTACCAGTTTCTGATGCTACCATATCCATGGCTCGGACAATCCCTTGGGAGCCATCCACCCAAAGGATACATTCGCCATTTGCCTTTGAGTCTGACTCCGGCGTTTGGGCTGACAATGGACGGCGATCGCCCTCCCACACAGACGGAATCTGGTTTAATTGTTGCAAACGCCGACGGGTAGATTGATTCAAAGACGTTGTCATAGACCAAGCCAATCAGGAAGATGATGCGAACTTTTGGGGGAACCGTGAACTTGGGAGGTTTTATTAAAAGTCTCTACCGATCTATGCATTGGCATCTCTTGCTAGTTTTCGCCAGAAAAAACTCTCCCGCCTCCTAGTTCCACACATCAATACTAGGATAGAAACCTTTGGCGTGCTTTTGAAGTATTCTTTGCAATTCCTCATCCCGCCGCTGCTTCTACTTCGCTAAAATAAACTAAAAAGCTGACATTATTCTACGTTAAACGACACCAGGAGTTTTATAAGACCATGACAGCAGCAATCGAGTCTCCACAACGGAGCATCCAAATGAGTGAAGCGGCTCTGCGCCAAGTTCGATTTTTGCGGGATAAACAAGGCAAAGACCTCTGCCTGCGGGTAGGCGTGCGTCAGGGCGGCTGTTCGGGTATGTCTTACACTATGGATTTTGAGGACCCGACTCAGATCCGGGAAGGGGTGGATGAAGTCTTTGACTATGATGGCTTTAAACTGGTATCGGACCGCAAAAGTCTGTTGTATCTATATGGTCTGATGTTGGATTACAACGATGCCATGATTGGCGGTGGCTTCGAATTTACCAACCCCAATGCGTCACAAACCTGTGGTTGCGGCAAGTCATTTGGCGTTTGAGCCAAGGAAAAGGGGAGAGGGGGAAATATCCCCTACCCTTTTGTCCACTATCCATCCAAGTAAAAGCTTGTGTTATGTCCGAAACTGTAGAAGACCTGTTTGAGCAGAGTCTGGAACGCTACAAGGCTGGTGAAAGCCCGAACACACTCATTCCCGTTTTCAAAGACTTGTGCGATCGCGCCCCCAAAAGCGCCGCTGCCTGGACTTGTTTGGCGTGGCTGTACCTATTAAATGACAAACCCAACTCAGCTCACAAAGCCGCGCAGAAGGCAGTTAAGTTACATCCCCAAGATGCACAGGCAAGAGTGAACCTAACGGTGGCGATGCTGGAGACGGGTGAAACTGGTGTGCGGCAACACATTGATCTAGTTAAGCAGCTGATTGTTGTAGAGCCAGAATTGCGTAATGAAATTAAACAAAGTATTGAAGACGGTTTAAGCAGAAAGCCTGAATGGAAGAGTTTGGAGCGGGTCAACAAGTGGCTGTTTGAGCCCTAAAAAAGGACTCAAACAAATTGGATGAACAAAACATGAAAGATAAATTCCTGCGTTGGATAAACTTAGCTTTAGTAGCAGATTTTTTCCTGGTTTTATTTGGCTTTGTTTGGCTATTGATCGGGATTTTAGGTCGCTCAATTCATCTGCCACTTGGTCTAGATATCTGGCATCAGCTGTGGCAACCTCTATTTAGCCCAGCCATCGGCATTCTGATGGGTGGTACCATCGTCAGTGGGGTGGCTGGTTGGATCGTTAAGCGCCTAAATTCACGGCAACTGAATTAAGGCTGTTCACAAAATTGCTTCGAGCGCTTGTTTTACTGTGGGATATTGGTACTCAAAGCCGTTGGCTAATGTCAACTTGGGTAGAACTTGTTGACCCTCTAGAACCACCATCGCGCCATCTCCCAACAGGGCTTCTAAGGCAAAGCCAGGGACGGGCAACCAAGAGGGTCGGTTTAGGACTTGCCCCATAGTTTGGCAGAATTCTGCCATGCGGACGGGGGACGGGGCGGTCGCATTAAGTACGCCTTGAATATCGGGCTGGGTTAAGGCTTTTAGGATTAGGTTAACCACGTCGTCTCGGTGAATCCAGGAAAACCACTGACGACCGCTGCCGATGGGGCCACCAGCGAAGAGTTTAAAAGCGGGTATCATTTTGGCGATCGCACCGCCCATCCCCACGACAATCCCCAATCGCAGAATCACCAGGCGTGTGCCGGTGGCTATTACCTTTGTTGCTTCTGCTTCCCAAGCTTGACAAACTTGGGCGAGAAAATCGGTACCAGCGGGGCTGGTTTCGTCAAAAGTGGCGGTTTCACTGGTGCCGTAGTACCCAATCGCTGAGGCGTTTACTAAAACACTAGGTTTGGGGTTAGCAAGGTTAATCGCTTCCACAATCTTTTGGGTACCGAGTTTGCGGCTATTCAGGATTTCCTGCTGGCGTTGTGGTGTCCAGCGACCCTCAGCAATCGGTTCTCCTGCTAAGTTGACTACACCATCACAACCAGCGATCGCTTGTTGCCAGGGACCAGATGCGGTAGGGGTATAGGCAACGATTTCTAAATTGGGGAAGGCAGAGGCAGGAAACACCTTCTGCGCGGCAGATCGGTTGCGGGTTAAGACCAGCAACTGATGACCCTCAGCATGTAGTCGCTCCACCAAGCGACTGCCGACAAATCCGGTGGCTCCAGTGATTGCTATTTTCATGAATTAATTATCTATCAGCAATGCGCTCCTAAATTGAAATATTCATTTGGGCGCATCGCCCCCAACCGCTTTGCCAAGGGTTTGCCGGAACACCCACTGCATCAAGCCCGGAAACAACCGATAAGCTGTCTGCGATATGTTCGCAGAGCCAACCATAACCTCAGACTTCTGATGTTTGACCGCATCCCAGATAGCTTGTGCCACATCTTCTGGCTTCTCTACCACTGGAACACTCAGCACTTTGTTGAGTTGATCGCGACGGGCTTGAGCATCCTGGTCATCCTTGCCCTGAAAGATTGCCCGTTCCATCAAACTACTCTTGATCAAATTCGGATAAATCCCACAAACGTGAATGCCTTTGGGCTTTAATTCCGAGTGCATTGATTCGGTCAACCCAGTGACAGCAAACTTGCTAGCACAGTAGGGTGTTAGGTAAGGGGTAGGCACTTTACCCCCAATCGAACTGAGGTTGACGATAGTTCCGGTTCCCCGCTCCAGGAAATGAGGCAGTAGCGCCTGAATCGTGTGAACATAGCCCCAAAAATTGGTATCTACAGCTTGGTGCCAATCGCTGAGAGAGAACTGCTCCACTGGTCCCGATATGTAGATGCCTGCATTGTTGACTAGAACGTCGATGGAGCCATAATGCTCCAATGCTTTTTGGGCGAGTGTATTTACCTGTAGAGGGTCTCTCACATCGGTGGGGACAGCTAGTGCTGAACGACCGAGCGTTTCCACCTCTTGAGCTACAGCTGCCAAGCGGTCAGCCTGACGAGCCGCAAGCACGAGGTCATACCCTTTGCGGGCAAATAGGAGAGCTGTTGCTTTGCCAATGCCTTGAGAAGCACCTGTAATAAGTACCGTGGAAGCCATACTATCAATCCAGCGAACACTGCTTACTTTTTACTAGTGTGTTAGAAAGCAGTCGGCAAACCTTCTGACTTTCGTCGGATTTTTGATGGCAACTGGGGCACTACCGTTTTGCTTGATGCCAAAAAGTCTAAGACTACAGGTAGATAGCAGTAACTGCGTGGATGGGTAGTATACTAAATGTAAAGACATATTGAGAAATGTAAAAAATGCAAAATCGCCCTGCTGACTTACCTCCTGTTGCTACCGAATATAATGGCAAGGATCGTAATGCTTTTCTGTTTGGCTTTAATCCCCAGGCAGAGATTTGGAACGGACGCTTCGCTATGATCGGTTTCCTTGCTTATCTACTTTGGGACTTAGCGGGATATAGTGTGCTTCGTGACGTGTTGCACCTGGTTTCCTACACCACCCCTTAACAATTGCTAGGATGTCAGTCCGTTCTCGCGCTTATCCAATGATATTAGTGTAGTGTTGGCTCTAGTTTATCTAAATTAGTCAAGGCTAACATATTTACCTCGCCTGCAGAAGTTGCTGGCGGGGAATTTTCTGGCGGCTATAAAAAGACTTGCCCTAGAAGGCATCAATTCTACGCAACGTTACGCGGAGCAAACGTGTGATCCAAATAGACCAAGCACCCCTGCAAACACTAAAAATTACCCCAATGGGGAAGAGTGATACAAGTTGGGGGTTTTTAATTGCTCTTGCCATCATTGGTATTTGGGCAGTCAGCCTGTTTTTCTTCCTCTCCCTTGATATCTCCATTCATGTGATGCTATTGCCTGCCATACTTTGGCAGACATTTCTCTATACAGGGTTATTTATTACTGCTCATGATGCCATGCATGGATCAGTATTTCCCCAGAACCGCAAACTGAACAATTTTGTAGGTAGTGTAGCCTTATTTTTTTATGCACTTTTTCCCTATAAAAACTTATTGAAAAAGCACGGGTTACACCACAATCATCCCGCTAGTGAAATCGATCCCGATTTTCACGACGGTAAAAACAAAAACTTTTTGGCTTGGTATTTTCATTTTATGAAGGGGTACTGGAGCTGGACACAAATCATCGGATTAATGGTTATATTTAATTTGGTTAATTACACCCTCCGCATACCCCAAACCAATCTAACTTTATTTTGGGTGATTCCATCACTTTTGAGTTCGGTGCAATTATTTTATTTTGGTAGCTTCCTACCCCATAAAGAACCAGTTGGGGGGTATAGTAGTCCTCATCGAGCCCAAAGTAGCCCACGCCCAGTCCTCTGGTCATTTATCACCTGCTATCATTTTGGCTACCATCAGGAACATCACGAATATCCTCGTGTTCCTTGGTGGAAACTCCCAGAAATTTATAGAGGGGCAGTAGACGGTGAGGGGGTGAAACAAGAATCGGAACCTCTTACAACAGATTTAGTTGTGGGAGTGTCAAAAAATCTTATAAAGTGAGAAAGGTAAATATAGTCGCCTCAACGACCCCATCCAGATGAATTTGGATGGGGTCTTCAGCGCGACAACCAAGCATACAAAAACGAGAGGATAGCTTAATATATGCATTTGAGTGAAATCACCCATCCCAACCAGTTGCACGGTTTGTCGATTCGCCAACTGCAGCAGATTGCCCGTCAGATTCGGGAAAAGCATCTGCAAACTGTGGCGATGAGCGGCGGACACCTGGGTCCAGGGTTGGGTGTGGTGGAACTTACCCTGGCGCTTTACCAGACCCTAGACTTAGATCGGGATAAGGTGATTTGGGATGTGGGGCACCAAGCCTATCCACATAAGCTGATTACAGGTCGCTACAGTCGCTTCGACACACTGCGGCAAAAAGACGGCATTGCTGGCTATCTCAAGCGGTGTGAAAGCAACTTTGATCACTTCGGTGCCGGTCACGCTTCAACCAGTATTTCCGCCGGGTTGGGCATGGCTCTAGCGCGAGACTTTCAAGGCGAAAAGTTCAAAGTTGTGGCGGTGATTGGCGACGGTGCCCTCACTGGTGGGATGGCATTGGAGGCGATTAACCATGCCGGTCACTTGCCCAAAACCAATCTGCTGGTAGTGCTGAATGACAACGAGATGTCAATCTCACCCAACGTCGGCGCGATTTCTCGCCATCTTAACAAAATGCGCCTGAGTCCACCAGTACAATTCTTGTCTGACAACCTGGAGGAGCAGTTTAAACAACTTCCTTTCGTTGGCGATTCCCTTTCTCCAGAGCTAGGACGCCTGAAGGAAGGAATGAAGCGTCTGGCAGTGCCAAAGGTGGGCGCGGTGTTTGAAGAACTGGGCTTTACCTATATGGGACCTGTAGATGGTCATAACCTGGAGGAACTAATTGCCACTTTCAAGCAGGCACATCAGTATACTGGTCCAGTGCTGGTGCATGTGGCAACGGTGAAAGGGAAAGGGTATGAAATCGCCGAAAAAGACCAGGTGGGCTACCATGCCCAATCCCCGTTCAATCTTACTACTGGCAAAGCCGTCCCCTCTAGTAAACCCAAGCCCCCAGGATACTCCAAAGTCTTTGCGCATACCCTGGTTAAACTCGCCGAAAACAATCCTAAAATTATTGGCATCACTGCCGCGATGGCAACTGGCACAGGATTAGATAAACTTCAAGCCAAACTGCCCAATCAGTACATTGATGTAGGCATAGCTGAGCAACACGCCGTTACCCTAGCAGCTGGCTTAGCCTGTGAACGGATGCGACCAGTTGTCGCCATCTATTCTACTTTTCTGCAACGGGCTTACGACCAGATAATTCACGATGTCTGCATCCAAAACCTGCCCGTCTTCTTCTGCCTGGATCGGGCGGGAATTGTAGGTGCCGATGGCCCCACCCATCAGGGGATGTATGATATCGCTTATATGCGTTGCCTTCCCAACATGGTGCTGATGGCTCCCAAAGATGAAGCCGAACTGCAGCAGATGGTCGTCACTGGCGTAAACTATACACATGGTCCGATTGCGATGCGGTATCCGCGCGGCAACGGCTATGGTGTACCTTTGATGGAAGAAGGCTGGGAACCTCTGCCCATCGGCAAGGGTGAAATCCTACGGCATGGTGACGATGTCCTTATGATTGGCTTTGGCTCGATGGTTTATCCTGCAATGCAGGTAGCTGAGATTTTGAGTGAGCATGGCATTGAAGCCACAGTGGTGAATGCCCGCTTTGCCAAACCGCTCGATACTGAATTGATTCTGCCTCTGGCTGAGCAAATTGGTCGGGTTGTCACTCTAGAAGAAGGCTGTCTCGTCGGCGGCTTTGGTTCAGCTGTTGCAGAAGCACTGCTTGATGCGGATGTGGTGGTGCCAGTGAAGCGGATTGGCGTACCTGATGTGTTAGTGGATCATGCCGAGCCAGATCAATCTAAGGCAGCATTGGGTCTAACTACTCCACAAATTGCGGATCAGGTGTTGCAAGCTTTCTTCAGCAAGCAGCACCCAGCTGTTAAAATGCACTCGATCTAACCCTAACCTCTGAATTATGACATCTCCCACACCCCAGGTTTATCCGGTTATTTGGAACAAAGACTCTGTTTTATTGATTGACCAAACTCGGTTGCCCGGTGAGTATACATTTGTTGAAATTAGTCGCTGCGAAGATATGGCGCAGGCGATTAAAACCATGATTGTCCGGGGAGCACCGGCGATTGGTGTGGCAGCTGCCTACGGTATGTACCTGGGGGCGCGGGAGATTCAGACAACGGATCGAGATAAATTCTTGATGGAGTTGGAGGAAGTAGCCCAGATGTTGCGGTCAACTCGTCCCACAGCGGTGAATTTGTTTTGGGCGATCGCACGGATGCTGAAAACTGCCTACGAGTCGTTTGGGACAGTAGAAAACCTCAAAACAACTTTGCTCAAAACAGCTCAGGCAATTAATGTTGAAGATTTGGAAACTTGTCAGGCAATAGGCGATCGCGGTTTGGAAGTCTTGCCAACTACCCCAAAAAGTTTGAGTATTCTGACTCACTGCAACGCCGGGGCTCTGGCAACAGCAGGCTACGGTACCGCTTTAGGAGTGGTGCGCTCGGCGTGGGCTCAGGGCAGATTGGCAAGAGTATATGCTGATGAAACCCGTCCCCGCCTACAGGGTGCGAGACTGACGGCGTGGGAATGCGTCCAAGAAGGCATCCCGGTTACTGTGATCACCGATAGCATGGCAGCTCACTGTATGCAAAGAGGTTTAATTGATGCCATAGTAGTGGGTGCTGACCGCATTGCCGCCAACGGTGACACCGCCAACAAAATTGGCACTTATAGTCTGGCATTAGTTGCCAAGGCTCATAATATTCCCTTCTTCGTAGCCGCTCCCCTATCTACGATTGATTTTGAGTTATCCACGGGCAACCAAATTCCAATCGAAGAGCGCGATCCGGCTGAAGTTTATCAGATAGGCGATACAATTATCACCCCAGTAGGGGCCCAGTTCTACAACCCCGCTTTTGACGTCACCCCAGCGGAGTTGATTACAGCCATCATCACCGAGCAGGGCGCATTTGCTCCAGCTCAGTTGCAGGAAAAGTTACAGGTAACTCAAACAGTTTAGCGAGAAGCTATCTTAATGAAAGAGGGGGAGAGGGGGAGAGG
>CAXUIG010000211.1:0-11472 GCA_964250845.1 uncultured bacterium
CCCTCTCACCCCATCTTCCCCGGTTGTGGCGTTTAATAATCTGCAGGTAACCCTGGGCAAAGGAATAGCCGTCATCCTCCCACCCATCCTCAACTTTCAGGTAGCTGGCGGACTGATCGTCAACGGCAGCTTGAACAATCCTCGCCCCCAAGGAACCATCCGACTCACAGGCGGTGACGTGAATTTGTTTACCACCCAGTTCACCCTTGCCCGTGGTTATAAGCGGCAGACAGTAACTTTTCTCCCCAAGCAAGCACTCGACCCAAATCTTCATCTGCGCCTCGTCGCGGTGGTACCAGAAGTCACCCAGAGTCCAAACCAAGTTCCAAACTCACCCTTCAACGTTTCATCTGGTAGCGGCCAGAGCATTAGCAGTCGGGCAACAGATTTTGGTTCCTTACAAACAGTTCGTGTCCAAGCCCAGATTACAGGACCTGCCAGCCAACTTTTAGATAACCTACAACTAACGAGTGATCCGTCGCGCAGTAAGTCTGACATCTATTCCCTCCTTGGGGGTGGCTTAGCACAGTCGGTCGCGAGCGGCAACGGTGCGCTGGGAGCTGCCAACTTAGCAAGCTCGGCTCTGCTTGGCAACTTTCAGCAACCCATTACCAAGGTTGGCAATGCGATTGGCTTGAGTGAACTGCGCATATTTCCAACGCTGCTAAACTCATACACCAGAGACAACACTAAGTCGTCTCTGGGTTTAGTAGCTGAGGGTGACATTGACATCTCTGGCAACCTCTCCGGCTCCATACTCAGGGTTTTGACAGACTCCAATATACCCACCCAAGTTGGTCTGAGCTATCAGCTAAGCAAACAAATTCGTCTGCGTACTTTAACGGATTTCTCCGACCAACGTACGTCGATTGAGTATCAAAGTCGGTTTTAACACGACTGAGTTGTGTACCCGAATATGAAATCCTGTGCTGTTTGTGTACTAGGTACTAATATCCAGCCTTCCCCCATCAGTTTTTGGTATGTCGCCAATCCTCTAGTAACTTTGGGTAGGTTGTAGTCTGGTACAGAATATTGGGGACAAGCTTTGTATGGTCGCCATGGAGCACTTGGATTGCTCCTTAAGTGCAAAACTTTTTCTCCATCGGGCCTAAGCACAGGTAACCAACACATTTCTCCTGGCATATTAACCTCTCTTATCTAAACTGTAAAAAAATTTTTTGTTAAAAAAGTAATTAAAACAGTTGTAGACCAAGAGATTTTTTTTGTGTCTCTACCGATGGTATTATTTTTGGAGCGAATACACTTGTGTCAGGTTTCCTCTAGTCTGTACTGTCTGTACTTCTTCAAAACTGAATTGCTGTACTCAGCGACAGATGGGTAGCGATGCAATCGACCATCCCTTCCCTTGTACCGTTGCGGTAGCGTCGATTTGTATCGCTCGGGGTTACCACTGTACCAATTGCTTGCAACCCTTAACACAGCCATATCTTCATTTCCGCCACTATCAGCCAGAGCCTTTTGCCAATACTCACTCAGCTTGTGGTCAATAATCTTAAGCTGTAGATCTGGACTATTGAGAAACTGATCAGGGGTAAGACGATAACCGAGAGTACTTTTACTCCAATTGCTGAGGTTAGCAGGCATAATTTGGGCTAATCCTAAGGCTTTAGAGTGAGGATTTAGAGACTGGGGATCTACTGAACTTTCTTTGGCGACAATGGCACGACGTAGAGCCACCACAGGTGGAGTAGCAGGAGTATTTACCGGAAGAGATGGCGATGGCAAAACTGCAACTTTGTGTGGTGAGTCCGAGAATTGCTGCGGTGCAACGGCTTTAAAAGAAGTGGGTAGGAAAGAAAGCAACGACCTGACCATCAACAGACCCAAAGCAATGGTAGGTGCTAAGACAGCGAAGGTTTTATAGTTTGCTCGTCTTCGGCTTCTGAGTCTGGGAGTTTGATTAACACGAAATTCTGATTTGTGAGTGGTTTTGTAAGAGTTGTTAACTCTACGCGAACGCCTATTTCTGCTTAGAGCGGGGGGCAGATGTGGCTGTCTAGAATATGGATCACTCCAGCTTGGATGTTCAAAGGTTGCTTCTTTATGCCCCATTGTGCAAGTTTTGAGTTCGACATTAGCTGAATAAACCGATTAATTAGGGATCACAAGTCGGTTCAGTCGGTTAATGGTTTATTCTCAACTTTGCCCGCTCCCAGTTTTATCTACCTAACGTCTAGCCTTTGCTCTTACTATTGGTAGATTTCGTACCCTCGGCGCCTAATCAAGGGCTCCCAATGAACATGTTGTCTGTGATGTTGTCAGGTCGGTATCACCCAGGTCTACTCCCTATGGGGACAGGTTGGAACCATATAGTTTAGCTCGACTCAAATCGACACCAGCCAAAATAGCACCATGCATGTCAGTATTATCAAGCTTGGCACCACTGATCTTGACACCAGTTAGATTTGTATCATGCAAGCTAGCATCACTCGCAAATACTCGCGTCAAATCCGCTCCCTTCAGGTTGGCACTAGTTAGATCAGCACCCTCTAAGTTGGCAGCCTCTAAGTTAGCTCCCTTTAAATTAGCATCCCTCAAGTCAGCACCAATTAAATGAGCACCTCGCAGGTTCGCCCCTTGTAAGTCACACCCCACACATTGCCCGGTTTGCATTAACTGTTTGACCTGAGCGGGGTTTGCTGCTTTAACAGGAGCAGCTAAACATATTGTGCTTAGTAGTGCTGTGGTAGCTATAATTTCGAGTTTCATCTTCCTTACCTTCTTACCTCGAATCGGATCAGAAGTTTGTGAATAACCTCTACTAACAGTATCGCTCGACAGACAGGCTCTTGCCCTCATACCTAGGTATTAGGCATAAGGGTGAAATTGGTTAGGCTATTGGGCAAGCGATATCGTCTTGCCTCTGTCTCTGGTTGCAATTTCAACGCTAAGGCAATGTGCAAATCATATCTCCGCCAAAAGATATATAACTATAGACAGATAAGGCAACGGTTGCTTCTTCCCTAAGAGCGATAAAGACCAAACAATAACAGTTGTAAGGTTTAATAGACACTGACCCCAGGAGAAGCAAAAATGACAGATGATGAACTCCTGAAACAATATGCTGCAGGCGCAAGAAACTTTGTTGCTGCCAAACTGAGCGGAGCTGACCTGAATGGGGCTGACCTCAGCGAGGTCAACCTAAGTGAAGCCAACCTGAGCGGAGCAATTCTAGACGGAGCCAGACTGGACGGGGCAAGACTGGATGGGGCAGATCTGAGTCGGGCAAGTCTAAGTCAGACAGATCTGAATGGGGCAAACTTAATGAATGCCGACCTAAGTGGGGCCAACTTGAGAGGAGCGATCTTGGATGGGGCAGTCCTAGACGGGGCAGTCTTGGATGGTGCGAATCTAAGTCGGGCAGAGCTGGTTGTGGCAAATCTGACCCAAGCTTCCTTGAGCGAGGCAGTACTGAATGAGGCTAACCTGAACGGAGCCAATTTGGATGGGGCAAATCTGAGTAAGGCAGACCTAGTTGTGGCAGACCTGTCCCAAGCTTCCTTGAGCGAGGCGGACCTAAATGAGGCCAACTTGAGCGGGGCGAACTTGGATGGGGCAACCGTGGATGAGGACCACGGTACGCGATCGCATTGACCTCCAGATTATCCAAGCAGCAATCGGTTTTAAGGGATACCACTTCGCAGTTGTGACAGCTTGAAATTCAAAATTGACAAGCCCAAAATTGCCAAAAACAGCACCAGCCCAATTGTGCAAGCATAGCTCATCTCCAAGTTTTGGAAGGCTTGCTCATAAAGGTAATAAACAATCGTCTTGGAGCTATTGCGTGGTCCCCCCTGAGTCATGATGTAGACCTCTTCAAAAACCTTCGTGGCAGAAATAGCAGAAATCACCGCCACCAGTACCAAATAGGGCTTCATCAAAGGTAAGGTAATGTCCCAGTGTTTGCGAATGCCATCCGAGCCGTCCATTGCCGCCGCTTCATACAGTTCAGCTGGGATAGATTGTAACCCAGCTAGATATATGACCATGTAATAGCCTAATCCCTTCCACACGGTTACAGCCATGACGCTGAAAATTGCCCATCTGGGGCTAGTCAGCCAGGGAATGCCACCTGTGCTTAAGACACCCAGATGTTTGAGACATTGATTTAGTAAGCCGTTTTCTGCATAAAGCCACTTCCAGGCAATACCAGCGACCACCATTGAAATCACCACTGGCGTGTAGTAAGCCGCCCGCAACCAGTTAATACCACGCAGTTTCTGATTTACCAAGATCGCCAGTCCCAAGGGAGCGACGACCAAAATCGGCACTACGCCAACCAGGTACGCAACAGTGTTTCGCAGGGTCTGCCAAAAAACACGGTCAGTCCACAGACGGCGGTAGTTCGCAAAACCCACCCATTGCGGTGACTGGGTGAGATCATACTCGTAGCGGGTAAAGCTAAGGTAGAACGCTTGGACAGCAGGCCAAAAGACAGTCAACCCCAAGAGCAGGAGGGCAGGCAGCAAAAACAGGTATGGCGTTAGTCTCTGTTTAATTAGAATCCAATCTTTTGGCATCAATTTCTGCATGATGACGCTGATTATTATTTTTCCATGCGTCTACCTCAATCTGCCACTTGCCATTTGATAGTTTTTCCAAAAGTGCTTCCACAGCTATAGCGAGCCTACCATGATTGGATGCTGCTATCGCAGGATAATAAAAGGATGAACTACCCTGGAAGGCACGCCATGACTGCAAAAACTTTTCTTACTTTAGAAGAATTCTGGGCATTACCAGAAGGAGAGACTGCCTACGAATTAGTTGATGGAAAGGCAATACCAAAAGTGTCACCTAAAGAATTTCACTCGATGTTGACTTTCGCACTAACGACGTTGCTGACTCGTTGGGCTAAAGGCAAAGGTCGCGTTCGACTGGAATGGGCGATAAATCTGAAACGTAGAGGTGTAGATTGGTCGCCAGTGCCTGAAGTAACCTACGTTTCTTATGAACGATTGCCCGATAAAAGATCTAGGCGCAATGAAGCATGTCCTGTTGCTCCTGAACTGGTGATTGAAATTATTTCCCCAGGTCAAACACTAAGAGAGTTTGAGGCCAAAGCCAGAGACTACTTTGCTGCTGGAGTACTGCGAGTTTGGGTTGTTGACCCTGAAGCTATGAGTATCAAAGTCTTTTTCCCAGACGGTAACGTCATTCTCTATCACCAAAATATGCCAATTGTGGATGCCTTGCTGCCTGGTTTGGCACTCACGACGAGGGAGATTTTTGAGGAAGCGGAACTGATTTAGCTCAGAGCTGATCATTAATGTTTGTTTCAAACACCACCTGGGGAATTAGCAGCTGCCCTGTGTCTGAATTGACCAGTTGAGCGATGCCCAAGAAGCGATCGCCTTCGTCATAAACCCCCAAGGGAGAATTGGTAGACGAGCCAGCTGGGACTTCATCCCAGGGCAGGCGTTGACCTTGACACCATTTTTGGGCAACTGTTGCAGCTATTGTAACACCTGGTAGATGCTGCAACACTGCTGCCGGTGGAATCGGGTGAAACGTCCCAGCTTGCAGCTGTTGTTCCAATTCCGCCAAGGTGAGGCTGTCTGCTAAACTCAAGCCGCTACTCTGAGTACGTGTTAGGGCAGCAAGGGTGCCACCAGTTTGTAAGGAAGCTCCCAAGTCACGAGCGATCGCACGAATATATGTTCCCGAACCACAAGCGATCGCTACATCCAATTCAGAAAAATCACCCGGTCGCCAATCCAGAATTTCTATCTTGAAAACCTCTACAGTCCGAGCTGGAACTTCAACCTTTTCCCCTGCCCTTGCCAAGTCATACAGGCGTTTCCCCTGCACCTGAATCGCGCTGTAACTGGGCGGCACCTGCTGAATCGTTCCCTCAAACAGCTGAAGTGCCCTCAAAACCTGATCCCCTGTCAACCCTACAGTTGCTTGGGAGGCGATGATTTCCCCTTCTAGATCATCAGTTGTGGTAGTAATACCCAGCTGAATCGTTGCTCGGTAAGCCTTATCCTGCCGCAGAAACTGCAACAGCCGAGTTGCTTTGCCCAATGCGATCGGTAAGACGCCGGTAGCAGCTGGGTCTAAAGTTCCCCCATGTCCCACACGCTTGAGGCGCAACAGTCGCCGCACCCGCGCTACGCAATCGTGGGAAGTTAGTCCAGCTGGTTTGTGCAAATTTATGAAACCTTCCACAGTCAGGATTGTTTTTTCAACTTCAAGGTGATTCTGTTGCTGCGTTTGTGTTGGAACCGTTGATCGCCTGTGCCAGCTCAGTCGCCGTCAAGGAGTCCACGAGACTGAGACTGAGGGGGGCTTGACTGATAGATTGGGCGTAGGAGGCGCTCAGGTAGGGGAGGTATTGTGGCGCTCCTGCAACATAAGTCTGGAAGAAAGCCACACTCAACGAATTCATATAAAGACGAGCCAGGGCGGGGTCTGGACCAATGACGGCAGTTGGGATTGGCACGGGGGGTGTGTCGGAGTTGGTTTCCCCAATCGTGGAAAAGTGGGTTCCACCTTTGATCACGACGAGATACTTCTTTGGGGTGGTTAGCCAGGTGAAGGGCTGGATCTGTTCCGATAAAGCCGGTGCGATCGTGTCGTTGCTGCCGCCCACGAGCATGACTGGGACTTTGATTTGGCTGAGGCTAGCTTGCCCGAAGACACTGCTATCAATGGGATTAATAGCGATCGCAGCCTTGACTCTTTCATCCCGCAAATTATAGCGGATGGGAGGCAGTTCAACTGCCCGACACTGGAGCACTAGCGACACATTCAATGAATTATTGAGAGCCTTACAGTCTTTGTGCAGTTGCTCAAAGTTAAGGGGAGCACCCGCTAAGGCTAGCGCCGTATAGCCCCCAAAAGATTGACCAATCACCCCGACCTGTTGCATGTTAACTTTAAACGTGGGGTCAGATTGAGAGCGTCGCTGGAGTTCATCCAGCAAAAATTTCACATCCAAAGGGCGATTAACAAATTCGCTTGGTTCTGCGACTTGATTTGCCAGACCAGCCAGCAGCGCTTGTAATTGTTTGGCATTGCTGCCGGGGTGTTCGGGGATGGCAACAGCAAACCCATAAGAAGCCAACTGCTCGGCTAAATACTCAAAAGACTTGCGGTCTGAGCCTAAACCGTGGGAGATCACAATCAACGGCGCTGGCGCTCTAACGCTGGGAAGGTAAATATCGGCAGGAAAAATGCGTGCGCGACGGGTGTCATTGAGCCTCAGCGTCTGTTTTTTCCAAGTAAACCGTCCCCGCTGCCGTAAGTCCGGCAACCGGAAAAACTTCACTTTCGTAGGATTCGCGGTGGTGGCTTCTGCGGCAGACTGCTGGGACACTAGTGCAACCGCCTGATTCGTTTGATTAATCAGTTTTTCCAGATCCCCTGAAATCTGGAGGCTACGCGCCAAATCAATCCGAATGCTGCTGGTTGGAAACTTTTGGAGTAAATTCAAAAGCGTCAACCCTTGCTGAGGATCAGCCGCTGCCAAAATCAGCGCCGCCCGAATCGCATAGAAACCTGGTTTACCGGCTTTGGTTTGAATGACTTGTCCCAGTCGTTGCAGCAGCGTTTCTCCGATGGGAGAGTAGAAAAACTGCGAAACCGCAACCGGGCTCAAATCCATCCGGGTCAGCAAAACGCGCCGCAACTGAGCCAGCTGTTGCCTGTTAAGACTGTGAGTGTAATCGCCTAATTCATCGTCAACTTTACCAGTTTTTGCGTATTTTGCTAAAGAGGCTACAGAAAGGGAGCGCTCTAAGGCACCATAATAAACATAAATTCGCTCAGCTCCCAGGGCAGGGCGCATCGTCCCAGTTGTGGGAACCAACAAAATCGAGAGCGCGATTCCTACCCAACTTAATGGCTTGCTGATCAGGTGAATGCCCCGGCGCGACAGAGTAGGTTTGGTAGCAGCGGACAAAGTAGGAAACACACGGTTCATTGGGTAAAAGGTAGGTGGAAGCGAATGCCTACACAGGAGCGCAATCGCACTACAATGATCGCAACTTGCCTCCACCCTAACAACTATGAGTGACCTCCCAGACTTTTCCGAGCTAGGCTACCATCTCATCCGAGAACTAGGGCGCAATTATGCTGGTGGTCGAGTAACATACCTAGCAGCAGGTACCCAAACTCAGCAGCCAGTCGTCATTAAACAGTTTCAGTTTGCCTGCTTTAGCTTTGACTGGTACGGCCTAAGAGCTTATGAGCGCGAGATTAAAGTGCTGCAAGGGCTGGCTCATCCTGGCATTCCCCGTTACCTGGATTGTTTTGAAACCCCAGATGGTTTCTGCATAGTGCAGGAATATAAAAACGCCCAGTCTTTAGCTGTACCGCGCAGCTTCGAACCGGATGAGATCAAGCAAATCGCTGTCTCGGTACTAGAAATTTTAGTTTATCTACAAAATCGCCTTCCCTCGATTATACATCGGGACATCAAACCGGAAAATATCTTAGTTGACGAGCAACTGAATGTAACCCTTGTAGATTTTGGCTTTGCTCGGATTGGAGGTGGTGAAGTAGCTATGAGCAGCGTAGCGCTAGGTACGCTTGGCTTCATGCCGCCGGAACAGCTCTACAATCGCCAACTTACCGAAGCAACCGATCTCTATGGCTTGGGTGCGACGCTGATTTGCTTACTGACTCGGACAAAATCAACCGCAATTGATACCCTCATTAACGAGGATGGTAGGATTAATTTCAAGTCTTTAGTTCCCAAGCTCAGTCTGCGTTGGATTGACTGGCTAGAAAAACTGGTGCAGCCCAATCCCAAAAATCGCTATGCCAATGCGGAGGATGCCTTGTCAGCGCTCAAGCCGATTGATGTGATTCGGCTGCCAGAGGCTAAATTGAGCCAATCCAGTCTGAATGTACGGGCGACAAGTCTAGGCGAAAAGTTAACTCAAATCATCACTATTACCAATCCTGCTCCTGGCACCGTACTTGAAGGAAATTGGGAAGTTGCCCCCCATCCGAGTGATCCACCACATACCCCAGAAACACACGCTTGGATAGCATTCACCCCATCCAAGTTTTCAGGTAATCGTGTTGATTGCTTCGTCACTATTGACACTAGCAAACTGATGGCAAACCATCTCTACAGCCGTCAGGTTTTATTGCATACGAATTCTTACCCAGAAACACAACCTTTAACAATTACAGTTCAGACGCCTTTACTAGTTGAAAATAAAAAACTGCCTTATTTCTCCCTTGCTCTACTAGTGGTGGTTTCTGGCTTTTTGGCTGGCTTGATTCCTACCAGTGTTGTGTTTTTTAGTGATATTGCTCCTTGGGCTGTGATGGGGGCTGTGGTTGGTGCTTCTGTTGGGGCTACAATTGCGGCGACAACTACGAATGATTTGACTTTAAATGGGGCTAAGGTTAAGAGGGGATTTTTGTTCGGAGCTTTGCTTGGAGCTTTGATTACCGCTGGTCCTATGGCTATGGTTTATTTTGGGGGGTATGGGAGTGGTTGGGTTACAAGCATGTGGGGCTTGTTGAGCGGGGTTACAATTGGGGCTGTAGCTCCGCTTTTGGAAATTAATTTGCTTAGGGCGATAGGCTCTGGGATGGCGAAAAAAGGATTCAGCAGAAAAGCTGTTGTTGCTACCCTATTACTGACAGTGGGGTTGGGAATGAGTTCAAGCCTTCCCTTGACGCTGGGAGTCTGGAATCCATTTGTGTTAACAGCCGTTATGAGCACAGGTTTGCCCTTGGCTGGAATGATTTTTTATCCGCCCATCAAGCGATCGCGCCTCAGTGCCAAATATCGCCAGTACGAGCAACATTTAATTAAGCCATAGTCAGACTCACATGGCTGAGTTGCCAACAACCATCACCATCGTCCTAGAATGCTCCAAAAAACACAACTTCCTGATCTAGAGAAGGTCAAGCAAAGTGTTGCTAAGATGCGCGAATGCCAATAGGTTGATGTTTTCAATCTGGCACTTGATGAACTGATAGCCCAGGTAGAAGCTGATATTCGGCGTAGCTCTCTTACGGCTTACCGCCTGAGGAGAATCAGTTCTTCCCCTAAGCCTAACGATGAAGTCAGTGTGGGGTAGGAAACGCAGGTGCAGCACTCACTATTTCTCAAAGCCGAATGACTGTGAGATTCCCAAAATTGAAAAATCGAATAGCAGCCATCGCCGCAGCTTACTACTCAGGGGGCTGGCATAATTAGATTATCCTAAGCGTGGTTCTCCAATGACATTGAAACATACTTTTGAGGAAAACTCAGACCCCTTAGCAAAATTATACTACGGCCCATTGCTTGACTCGATTTTACAAGTCCTTAAAAACCGTAATATTTTCAAGTTTTCCCCGGATGGCAATCGACTCCGGATCTCTGCTTACGAGATTGCTTATCACATTGCCACGAACGCAGCCCAGCAACCACAAAATGCTTTGACCCAAACTGGGGGTATCCGAGCGGCAACAGTAAACTTTAGTTCGGAAACGGAATTTTACTCTAAGATCAGAGCCATCCGAGATGAATTGAGAAAGCAACTCGATGCTGCTTCTGGGGGAAACCAAACCAAAGTTGGTGTGGAGAAGCTTTGCACAGAGCTGTCTCAATTCAATAGTAGTAAGAAAGCAGCTCTACCATTTAGCTATCCCTTTACCACTACTTACACGTTTAGATCGCAGCGCTTAATTGTAGAGAACAGTTCTAGGGCAAGAACACGCACCGGCACTGAGTCAGTCATTAAAGCTCATCATCTCAACGTCCGGTTTGAAGGCTTATCGCAGTTTGATGAGAAGTTGTCCGCTAACCTCAAAGTTTACATCGATAGTATAGCTACCCCCAATTCACAAGATTGGGAAGAAATGAACGAACTGTTAGCTAACATATCAGAGCAAGAAAAGTCTGAGCTGACTGAACTAAGAAAAATAGTGGATAATGAATCTCTAGCGAGACTGCTGCGAGATGTCAAAATAGATTACCTGGAATACCTGAAAAGGGAATGTGAACAAACTAACATAAGTAAGGCCAACTCCCAAGGATATTACTATTTAGAAACTCTCATTGCTAGACTAAAAGCGCTTTCAAATTATATCAATGATCCAAATTTAGATGACACGCATTATGAAGTCACTTATTTAGGTGAGCCGGTTAATGTTAGGACAGCTTTCTCGCAAGCAAATGCGTTGGATATGCTTCCCATCATCCCTGAGTATGAAGGAGTTATAGGAGAAAGTGTAGATAAAAATGGGGGCACAAAGGAATTCAATATGGGTCTTAGGCTGAAACTAAATGGAGCTGTAAACACGCATAACGAGGACTCAGCTCTTGACTATTACATGAATGAACTTGACCCCAATAGTCAGCGTCACAAAGAGCAGCTTAACGACCCATCAAAAGCAAAAATATTTAAAAGTAAGGTTTTAAGAATTGCTTGTCTATATTATTTTATTCGGTACTCCTGCATAGTAATGGTAAAGTGATAAATGTAAAAGATTACCTGA
>CAXUIG010000212.1:0-11450 GCA_964250845.1 uncultured bacterium
AGAGGAGGTATCAACTCTTTTAGTCTATCGTTTACCATTACTATTCATGACTACCCGATTTGGGTATATAAATCCTCTTCGTTGGCTTGATTTTCCAGGGTTGATATTCCTTCCATTCTTTCACCAGTTTCACCCGTCCTTGGGGTGTTTCCACCTTTTGGTCGTCTATGCCTGCTGTTCGCTTGCCGACGTTATCTTGGGTTACTCTCCGCACTGACAATAGCAAATTGGAGTAGCTACGCATTAACAACTTCATCAAGCTTCTTACCCGATTCCATTGCTTTGACTGTGTTGCACGATAAATTCGCTGTCTTAGGTTCCTAACCTTCTTCTTGACGGACTTCCAGTTGATGTCAGCCCATTCTTGAATTGATTCCTTTGCTCCGATGTCTTGTTGGACTCTATCTTTCACAAAAGTTTGGTTCCAATACTATTGATTTATCGTTGAGAACCTGCTAGAAGTCTGCCATCTTTCGATGTGGGGCAAATTTTGAACCCCTATCCAAGGCATTACCCCTGGTGTTCGCTTTTTCTAGCATCCTTTACCCTCTGGGTAATTCCGTCTTCCTTGCGGAGTGACCTACTCAAGCTATCGACCTTTTGCTTGAGAACCTATAGGGCTTACTGTAGTTCCGCGTGTGTGAGATGCGTTAGGGTGGGGTTCCATCTATACTCCGGTAGGGATGTGTTCTGTCGTCTTGTAGACGATCCGACCATCAAGACCACCTACTTACCTTTTGGTCAGAGTGTGTAAGCCTGATTCCACTCTTTTAGACTGACGGAGCCTCAACGACGGTTTACTTTCGTTAACCCTTCCCTAACTTCCCCTAGCCCTTGCCCAGATTAGGCTTCCAGGTTTGGATACCAACGTGAGTCTGCATTCCATCCTGTTCATTACTTACTAGGGACGTGACCGGACTCTTCAGTAGTCTTTTACGTGGGGACGGTGGGACAGAATCCACCGGGAGAGTCGGCTCTCCACTCAAATTGTGAGGCTTACCTAAGCCTCAAACACGCGATTTACTACATCGCACAAATCGCGGCCTACCACCCCGTTTCCCCGTTTTATCAGCTTTTACCCACCGCTCCCAAGCTTTCTCTAAACGCTTAAGATTCTGCTGCTGTACGTCGTGGTAAACATTCTTGTAGTCGGGGAAAAGGATTTTAGTCTGCTTCAGTTCCCCAGCTTGAAAGTTGTAGCTTGGGAATGCACCCGGCACTTCCCCTATTGGTTCAGATACTAAGCTACATTTATCTATTAAGCACCGTGTTCTGCGTAGCCAATCTAACCGCTGTTCCAATCCATAATTGTGGTGACGCCGCAGTAGCTCAAGCCACCAATCCATTGTGGCTTGTTGCTCTAAACTAGGTTCGATGCGGTATTGGTACGTTACTAAAATGTGCTTATTATCACACACACTTCTCGTCCTAGTCAACAAGGAAAGTCCGCGATTCCCCTACGACCAACCTACCGTATGGTCGTAGTACCCTCGCGGTTGAAGGATGGATCGTGCCAGTACAGCACTCAGCTCTGATAATGATGGATGACTTGCCTGGAGGTCATCTGTGCGATCGCATCCGACTCAGACTCAGCTTTTAGGTAGTAACCTTGGCGCGTGTCCAAGTTAGAGTGTCCTTCTTCAACGAGGATAGCGGGGCTACACAGCCGGGTCGACTTCTACAGTGTCGAAACCGACGAAACTAGGTCAGCTCTTGCTCGATGCGGGTATTTAGGGGACTAAGTTTCAAAGCTCCATCCCCTGCTCAATGGCTTTCAGGATGTGGGGTTTGGCGTGCTGGACTTCTACCAAATCAATTGAGAAGTTATGCCCCCTCTCGATTGCTGCCCCGGCTCTAAACAAGTCTTTTTCCGGCAGTCCCCATACTGCCAGGTCAATGTCTGATCCCCACCACATCCGCTCGTGGTTCAGCATCGAGCCAAACAACACCACACGAGTCGCCCCAAACTCTTGCTTGAGAATCCCCGCACACTTGTGTGCGACTTCTAGACCCAGAGATTGGCACTGTTTCAAAACAGCCAACATTTGAGGACGTTGCGCTT
Source organism: uncultured bacterium (assembly GCA_964250845.1). GTDB lineage: Bacteria > Cyanobacteriota > Cyanobacteriia > Cyanobacteriales > Chroococcidiopsidaceae > CAXUIG01. The sequence goes on from CAXUIG010000212.1 coordinate 2,063, forward strand.
GCGCCGCCAAGACTCGGGCCACAATTTGCTCTTTAGTTTTTTCATCAAGGGGAGCCATAGGCGTAAAGGCGGCTTGGTCTTAAATGGGTGACCAGGGATTTGAACCCTGAACCAATGGATTAAGAGTCCAGTGCTCTACCGTTGAGCTAGTCACCCACAGATTCGTTATCCTAACAAATTTAGCTTGATGTGACAAGTGCTGGAAAGTTGAGTCAGATTGACGACCCAACTTTTTCAACGCTAGGGTCTAAAAAGTTCTGAGATCGCATGATTTCATAAAGGTTGACGTCTGCTTCAAGTAAGCAGGCGTGACCACTATAGGGCAGCATCACCATAGTCGCGTTGGGTAAAGTGTTGACTAAACGTCTGGCTTCAGTCATCGAGGGCAAGAGCCGATCTGCGCCACTAGCAATCACCAGCACCGATTGAGTCACCCTACGTAACTGGGTATCGTCAACGTCAAACTCTCTAATTAAAGACAACCGCCAGAGGACGGTTTCCGGCGGTACATATTGCATGGTTTTCAAAAGGTCTCGGCGATCGCCTGGTAAAATCCGCCCCAAAGCCGCTAAAAACGGCAATAACCCCACTGAGCCAACTTGATAGAAACATTCGGGCACTAAGGGAGCCAGTTCCGATGCCCACATGAACCAAGGGCGGCGATGAAAGGCAGAAGCTGGGTTGACAAGAATGATTCGGTCAAACAACTCGGGCGAACGCCACGCTACCTTCATCGCCAAACAACCCCCAAACGACTCACCACACAGATAAACCGACCGATGGGGGTTTGTTTCCAGCTCCGCATGGATCAGAGCCAACACCTTTTCAGTTAGAACATCCCATGTGGTAATATCATCGCGTGGGATCGCCAAGCACCGCACATCAAAGGCGACTTCTAACCCAGCGGTTTGCCTTCGCAGCAACTGACCAGTTCCATCCATTCCTGGCAGAAACACAAACAGCGGATACTCTGGCTGTAGTCGTTTGGGAGTGAGGAAACAAGGATGGATTTTACCTTCTGGCATCGTTACTTCAAGTTCAAACAGGACAGGTTTATTAAACTTTGTACCAATAAAAAATAATTTCAGACTATTTAGAGCCTAGCATCAGCCGTATCATCTGCAGAACGAACTGCCGCTTCACAACCTTTGCTAATAACACCCTTGACGCAGGAGATTGGCAATTTCCACCTGAGAGTGATTAGTCAAGTCAGCCACGATGGTTTTCGCCTGTTTGCCCTGGTATTGTTGCCGCTGTTGAGGCGTAATCCAATATGGGCGACCGATTAAGACAGCGACACGACGATAAATAACTAAGGGATGCCAACCTGCTTGATTAAACAGAGGCTCAGAGGGGTCAAAGATACTCAACAACCTGAGCGGCACCGCTGAAGTATTGACTTCTTCCAGAGAAGCGATCGCTACCGGCAGAATCGCCAAATCCCGCCATCGCGATTCTCCTTCACAGACGCTAGCTGAACGCAACGCCAAATGGGCAAATCCCCGCTGAAACTCGCCGATCTGATTGGGTGGGGTGAATCGCACCATCGGTTTTGTCCCTTCTGGAAACACTCCAACCACCTGAGAAGCCCGCAATAGCTTTAGAGCCTGCTGAAAAAAGTCTTGCTGCCGATATTCTGGAGCCTCCAAGGGAAAGCACCCCAATAGATCCGTTACAATCTCCCGCATTACCGGCACTTGCCCCATGTAGTGATGGCAAGCAAAGCGAATGGGACGATGCAGCGCCGCCATCAACACCGGTACATCCATAAAGCTGCGATGATTGCTCACTACCAGCACCGGTCCCTCTTGGGGAATGCGATCCTCGTAGTAGATAAATAGTCGTGTTCCTAGCGCCGAGAGGAACGAGCAAGAAATCTCAAGGGGGCTATTTGCACTCATGCTTGGTCGATATCAATTGTTAATCTCAACGTTCAGGTTTACTTATATTCTCCACCATATAACTTCAGCCTAATTCAAGAAAATTTTAACATTCCTTTACCATAAAGGGCGAGTACATGAGGGTATAAATTAACAAGGCGCTGGCTCCCCCTTGAACCCGAAAAGGTTCTTCTTGTGACGTTAAATGGTATAAAAGCCCTAAGCACGGGTGCAGAGCAGTTGATTCAAGATTTTTTCTCAGATATTGATTCAATTTTTCAGTTATTGGGTATCTATTACCAAATGTAAATTTCGCTACCTTACTGAGGTACGTACCGGAGTGGTAAAGCTGGGTAAAGAAATTGTAATTAAAATACATATTGTCAAACACTGAGGTATGATATAGAAAAGTTTTAAAAATTTTTTGTTTAATTTTCCATGAATCTACCTAATAACAGCAAAGAAACATTTGCTGTTACAACGCCGCTTTATTATGTGAACGATTTACCCCACATTGGCAGTGCCTATACGACCATTGCTGCAGATGTGGTGACTCGGTTTGAGAGACTGCGTGGCAAATCGGTACTGCTGATTACCGGGACGGATGAGCATGGGCAAAAAATTCAGCGCACGGCACAGAGTAATGGGCGATCGCCCCAGGCACACAGCGATGAAATTGCCGCTGGGTATGAAGCGCTTTGGCAACAGCTAAACATTCAGTACGACCGCTTCATTCGCACTACCGATCCCCGCCATGAAGCGATTGTTCAAGAATTCTTCCAGCGGGTGTGGGACTCTGGCGACATTTACCTAAGTCAGCAACAGGGCTGGTACTGCGTCTCCTGCGAAGAATTTAAAGAAGAGCGCGAACTGCTAGAGGGACACCGCTGCGCCATCCACACAAACAAGGAAGCGGAGTGGCGAGACGAGCAGAATTACTTCTTCCGGCTGTCGCGCTATCAACCCCAGCTGGAAGCACTTTACCAAAAGCGACCCGATTTTATCCAGCCAGAGAGTCGCCGCAATGAAGTTCTCAGCTTTGTCAGTCAGGGACTGCAAGACTTTTCGATTTCTCGGGTCAATGTAGACTGGGGCTTCCCAGTGCCGGTTGATCCGAGCCACACGCTTTATGTCTGGTTTGATGCGCTGCTGGGTTATGTAACTGCCCTGCTCGAGCCTGAGACAGAACCCACCTTGGAGAATGCTTTATCCAAGTGGTGGCCAATAAATTTGCACTTGATTGGCAAAGATATCCTGCGTTTCCATGCCGTTTACTGGCCGGCGATGCTAATGTCAGCTGGGCTATCGCTGCCAGGACGGGTATTTGGACATGGATTTTTGACCAAAAATGGTCAGAAGATGGGGAAAAGTCTCGGTAATACCCTTGATCCTGTCGCCTTGGTCAGCCGGTACGGTGCAGATGCTGTTCGCTACTACTTTCTTAAAGAAATTGAATTTGGCAAGGATGGGGATTTTAACGAAACGCGATTTATCAATATTCTCAACGCAGATTTAGCAAACGACCTGGGTAATTTGCTCAATCGGACGTTGAAGATGGTACACAAGTACTGCGATCGCCAGATTCCCAATTGCCTGTGTGAAAATATTGCTTCCGACCACCCCCTCAAAGCCATCGGTTTATCTCTAGGGGAACAAGTCAAACAAGCATACGAAGAGCTGGCTTTCAATCGAGCCTGTGAGGCAATTCTGACTCTGGTGAGAGCCAGCAATAAGTTGATCGATGAACAGGCTCCTTGGACATTATATAAACAGGGACAACAGCAGGCCGTCGAGACGGTGCTGTACACTGTCTTAGAATCGGTCAGGCTTGCAGCGTACCTACTATCGCCGATAATTCCAAATATATCAAGCGAAATTTACAAACAGTTAGGTTTTGTAACTAATTTTAACGACAAAACACAAATTTCAGTGGCAGCGCCATTTACTACTCATGCCACTTGGGGAATACTAAGCGATAAGCAGAAGTTGGGTGAAGCCCGACCGATCTTTCAGCGACTAGAGTTGCTGGAAACGGTTTCGTCCTAGTAATCACGCGCTCGAGAGAAAGGCAACACATATCTAGGCTTGATGCGATCAAGCCTGTACTGGAATTGTCAGGCGCGCCGGATTCCTCTGGTGTAGCTGTTACATAGTTCAAACCTTAATTTTTCCTTTTTGATAAAAAAACTGAGGCATAACAACAATGTTCAATAACTTTGACAACAACTCAATTTTTACGCCAGAACAAGTTTTAGAAAATCGGGGTCGCGTAGCCATTTTTATTGATGGCTCAAATCTGTTTTATGCCGCGCTCCAGCTAGGAATTGAAATTGATTACACCAAGCTGCTGTGTCGGCTAACCGCTGGTTCGCGGCTGTTGCGCTCCTTTTTTTACACCGGCGTGGATCGCACTAATGAGAAGCAACAGGGATTCCTGCTGTGGATGCGTCGCAATGGCTATAGGGTAATTGCCAAGGATTTGGTGCAGCTGCCGGATGGCTCGAAGAAAGCCAACCTGGATGTAGAAATTGCAGTGGATATGATGGCTCTAGTGGATTCCTACGATACAGCGGTGTTAGTTAGTGGGGATGGCGATCTAGCTTATGCGGTGAATGCAGTCAGTTATCGCGGCGCTCGCGTAGAGGTGATGAGTTTGAGGTCGATGACGAGCGACAGTTTGATCAATGTTTCTGATCGCTACATTGACCTAGAGAGCATTAAAGAAGATATCCAAAAAACGCCCCGCCAAAGTTATACATACCGTCCGCTATCTAGTCTGGGTTTATTGGATGATCCTCAAGATGGCAGGTCGATGTGAGTAAGACTTCAGCGTTCATCCTTGTGGCGCTGCTATTTGAGCTGGTTGCCTGCGGGGATCAAAGCCCCACAATAAAAAAACCAGCTCAAAATACTTCCTCAGGTTCGGAGTTTGAGAACAGCTTGACTTTCAATGACATCACCCTGGATCAGGCGGATGAGCAGGGGCGGCCTCTTTGGAAAATGAAGGCGAAGCGGGCGATCTACAGCAAAGACAAGCAAGTTGCTCAGGTTCAGAGTCCATCGGGTCAACTATTCCAGGATGGCAAAGTTGTTTACATAATCACTGCGGCTCAGGGAGAGATCCGGCAGGATGGCAAGCTGCTGTTTCTCAAAGGCCATATTGTGGCAACAAACCCCCGAAATGGCGTGGTGATGCGTGGCAATGAATTGGAGTGGCGGCCAGGGGAAGACCTGATGATTGTCCGTAATCAGGTGAGTGCTACCCGTCAACAAGTGCATGCGGTGGCGCAACAAGGGCGACTGTTCAGTCGGGCGCATCGAATGGAATTGCAGGGGGGGGTGGTAGCGACGGCAAGTGAGTCCCAAGTACAACTGCGAACCGAGCATGTGATCTGGCAGCTCCAAGAGGAAAAGCTCTTTGGCGATCGCCCAGTTCAGATTGACCGATTCAAAGGTAAAGTCGTTACCGACCGAGCCACGGCGAACTCCTGTGAGTTCAACTTAAAAACTAAGATCGCCACACTGAAACAGAATGCCCAGCTGACCTTTGTTGACCCGCCGCTTCAGGTAGCCAGCAACTCTATGACCTGGAACCTTAACACGCAAACCGTGACGGCTTCTCAGCCGGTGCGGATGGTGCATCGTCAACAGCAATTGACCCTGACCGCCAATCGAGGCCAGATGGATTTGCAGAAAAACATTGTTTATTTAACCGATAACGTCTACGGCATCGGGCAGCGCGGCCAATCCCTCAAAGCCAATAAGTTGACCTGGTATCTTCCTACAAAGGAGTTTGAGGCCGAGGGCAATGTTGACTATCGTCAGCTTGAGCCACCGCTGATTTCCACGGGTCAAAAAGCCGTAGGGAACCTCCAAGACCAAAGCGTTGTTGTCAGCGGCGGTGGAGTGGTAACAGAGTTTGTGCCTTAGCTTAACTACAGGATTTCATCGCGACTCGCTGTGTGGGGTAAGCGCAGCGGGAAGTGCAGCTGTCACTTGCCAGAGCTGCACAAGACGTTGAAGCAGCTGGTCTTGCCCATGGCGCAAGCCTGTCACGTTGAAGCCACGGTTGATGATCACAAACCAGACCAGACCGCGATCGCGCGTCGGCATCACTCCAGCCAGAGCGCTGACATCGTTCAGGGTGCCGGTCTTGATTACCGTATTAGCTGGAATGTGACGGTCTTTCACCGTTCCCCGGTGATCGCGGCCCGCCACTGGAAACAAGTCAGCAACACTCAGCTGGTGAGGGAGCAATACCCGTTGAATCTCCATAAACATGGCACACACCGCCCTAGGCGAAATGCGATTTTCCACTCCCAGGCCGGAACCATTCACCATTTGAATTTCCGACTGAGGCACTCCAGCAGAGGTTGCTGCTAGCTCTTCCACGAACCTAGCTCCCCCCAATGAATTAGCTAGCATCTGGGCCATCTCGTTGTTACTGTAAATGTTCATCTCCTTGATGATTTGCGCCAGGGGTAAAGAGCGGTGACGCAGCAGCAAGATCTGTTTAGGAACCGGGAGTGTCGCTACTTGGACAGAACCGGCAATAACTACTTGAGGCCGGGGGGTCCCAAGGGGAAAATTTTTCAAGTATTGGGCAGCAGCGACTCGTGGCCACAGCTGGGCGTTTAATCCTTGCTTCAGCAGCTGGCCGGACATACTGGGATTGGAGTGATAGTTCATGGCGAAATTGCCAGAGATCACTAAATTGCCAGTGACGCGATTGATCCCCAGGGAGTTAAGGCTGTTACCAAGGGCGATCGCTTCCTCCCAAACAAACAACGGATCGCCACTGCCTTGTATGACCAAATCGCCCTGCAACACCCCATTTTTCACCGGCCCTGTTGCACTAATCAGGGTCTCAAACCGATGATCTGGCCCCCAGGTTTTCAAAGCCGCTAAAGACGTTGCAATCTTAGTCAACGAGGCAGCTGGCAGGGGAACAGTACCTTGGTGATTAGCCAGTAGCATCGGTCCCGACTGGATCCACACCCCCTGATCGACCGTTGACAGTTTCAAGGAGGCTTCCAGTGCCTTCAGGTATTGCTGCACTGTGGTTGCCCCAGCTGGGTTTGGATCAGGGGCGAGCAATAACCCAGGTCTGCCCTGCCACGTTAATAGCTCTAAGACATCCAGCGGCTTGACCTGTAGCCCAGCCAGATGTAGCCACAAAGAAATCAGCCCTGATCCAATTAATTGCAACATTCTTCAGTCCTCTCCACGGTGCTAGAATTCTGCTGATTTAGTAGCGATAACACCCAACTATTGTCACCGTTAACCCAGGTTGTTCCTATCTTGGACTTTGGAAAAAGGTAGAAAGGAGTGAACAGGACTTGGAGAAACTCTTCTTTGGAAGTTTGCTAGTTGGGGCGAGAGCATCTGGTAGAATTTTGAAGGTTTATAGAACTTTGAGCAATGGGAGCGACTCGCGCACGGATCGCAATCGACGCCATGGGTGGAGATCATGCCCCCGCCGAAATCGTTACTGGCGCGCTGCGGGCACGGGAGGAATTGGGTGTAGAAGTGTTGCTGGTGGGAGACCCCCAGCAGATTGAAGCTGCCCTGCCGCCAAAGACAAATTTGCAAGAGCTGGAAATCGTTCCCGCTGATGAAGCGATCGCCATGGATGAGGAGCCGATAAGCGGGATCAAACGCAAGCCCAAGGCTTCAATCAATGTGGCGATGGATTTGGTGAAGCTCCGAAGAGCAGAAGCTGTGGTTTCAGCTGGTCACTCAGGAGCCGCTATGGCAGCAGCACGTTTCCGCTTAGGGCGACTGCCGGGGATCGACCGCCCAGCAATTGGTGCGGTGTTGCCGACGTTGGTTGCCAATAAGCCAGTGCTGATCCTCGATGTCGGCGCTAATGTTGACTGCCGTCCCAATTTTTTGCAGCAGTTTGCAGTCATGGGGACGATTTACAGTCAATACGTGCTGGGAAACCCAGAACCAAAGGTGGGACTGTTGAATATAGGCGAGGAAGCCTCCAAGGGCAATGACCTAGCCATTCGCACTCACCAGATGCTGCAAGAAAATCCCCAAATTTCCTTCATTGGCAATGCCGAAGGCCGTGATGTCCTTTCCGGTCGCTTCGATGTCATCGTTTGCGATGGCTTTGTCGGCAACGTCTTGTTGAAGTTTGCTGAAGCTGTGGGTGCAGTAGCGATCCAAATCCTGCGGGAAGAGTTACCCCAAGGATTGTATGGTCAACTGGGTACGAGATTGTTGAAACCAAACCTGAAGCGGATTAAGCAGCGGATAGACCACGCTGAACACGGAGGTGGATTGCTCTTAGGCGTGGCAGGGATTTGCATTATCAGTCACGGTAGCTCCCAAGCACCTTCGATTTTTAATGCGATTCGCTTGGCGAAGGAAGCGATTGATAACCAGGTACTGGAGCGAATTCAGTCACAATATCAAAACGCTAAGCAATCAGCTGCAAGCAAAAAGGAGACAGACTCAGCCCTCACCTTTGGAGAATAATGTTACAAAATCCAGGAGTAGCAATTACCGGCAGTGGCTCGGCGGCACCAGCAACTGCCCTGGACAACCAGGTACTGAGCTGTATAGTTGAAACCTCAGATGAGTGGATAAGCTCGCGGACTGGGATTCGTCAGAGGCATTTGGCGGCAGCAGCAGAGTCCCTGAGTGCTCTAGCAACCCTAGCGGCACAGGGCGCACTCTCTATGGCTGGGATTACACCAGCAGACGTTGACCTGATTATTTTGGCAACCTCAACCGCTGATGACCTATTTGGCAGTGCCTGTGAAATTCAGGCGCAGTTGGGAGCCACCAAAGCAGTAGCCTTTGACATCACAGCGGCTTGCTCGGGTTTTATCTTTGGACTTGTCACCGCTGCCCAGTACATCAGAACTGGCGTTTATCAGAATGTCCTGCTGATTGGGGCGGATCTCCTCTCTCGCTGGGTAAACTGGGAAGACCGGCGGACTTGTGTGCTGTTTGGGGATGGTGCTGGGGCAGTGGTGTTGCAGGGGAATGCTCGCGATCGCTTACTGGGATTTGAAATCAAGAGCGACGGCACTCAAAACAAGTGCCTCAAACTTGCCTACAATGCTCAGCCTAAAGAACTTATTCAGGGCGTAAATGTGGGCCAGGGCACCTATCAACCGATTACCATGAACGGTAAAGAAGTCTACCGCTTTGCCGTGCAATTGGTACCAGAAGTGATCGACAAAGCCCTGTTTCGAGCCAACATAAGCGTTGATCAAGTAGACTGGCTGCTAATGCATCAAGCTAATCAGCGCATTCTCGACGCTGTGGCTGAGCGTCTGAATATTCCGAATCACAAAGTTATCAGCAATCTCGCCCACTATGGCAACACCTCTGCTGCCTCCATCCCCCTCGCCCTCGATGAAGCCGTGCGGCAGGGTCAGATTCAAGCGGATGACATCATCGCTGCCTGCGGCTTCGGTGCCGGTCTCACTTGGGGAGCCGCAATTTTTCACTGGGGCAGGTGAGAGGGGGAGAGGGGGAGAGGAGGAGAG
>CAXUIG010000213.1:0-11361 GCA_964250845.1 uncultured bacterium
AAAAACCATACGGGAGAGTGCTTTGAGGCAATTCGCTTACATCGAACTCAGGTTATATGGGGCTAAGTACTTGGCCGCAGATTCTAACACCGCCTGAGAGACAGCAACATTGACAGAGTAAAAATTCGTTGTACCTAAAACCCAGTCCGCCCAGCCTGCTATCTTCGGATACGTGAACAGCTGGTTGTGCTGAACCGATATCCGCGTGAATACGCCGCATAGCCTGGCCACAAACTGCCCTAGTATGTTGGCATAGTAGGTATGGGTGATCAGGACATCTGGCTTGTAGGAGCTTAGCAACTGCCGTAGCAGAAAAGCGATCTTGAGATAATCCAACCCTGAGGGTTTATGCCCTAGCAGAACCCTTACACCAGGAAAACTCATGTAGGTGGGGCGCTTAACATACAAAAACCACACCTCCACCTCATACCCCCGGTTTCGCAGAGCTTCGGCAAGGAGGATGGCTACTCGCTGCGCTCCCCCAGCCTCCATTTGAGTTACCATCTGAACAATTCTCATGTTTTGTCTACCTTCTGTAAGAAAGCTCGGAGCTGGCGTCGAGCATCTTGGGGTATGAGCCACATTCCCATATACAGCAGGAAATCAATGGACTTGGGCTTACCATTCTGCATCGCTTCCCACAAAAGAGGCCAAAAAGCCTTCCAGTCGCCTTCTCGGGCCGCTACCATGCTGACAACTGTCATCAGAAAGGCCGCGTAGGCTCGTGGCGTGACTAGATGCCGATTTGCTTGAATCCAGGCGAGTGAATCCTGCCAGCCATTCGAACTGCTTAAGCTCTTGCGACCTTCTTCTATGTACCAGATCAGCAGAGGCTCAGGCACAAACTCGATCCCTACGCCTGTTAAAGTGCTTACCCGTAGCAGCCAGTCCCACTCATGGTATTTACTTAAGTCGTTCCTAAAGGGAAGTTTTTGTAACAAATCTTTTTTTGTAAAAAGCATGGAACTTTGTATCAGTCCTTCCCCCTGAAACAAGGAGTTACGCGCTAAAAGGTACTCGCTAAGTGGCTCTGATGGTGTTGGTAGTCTTCTAGGCCAAATGAACTTACCTTTTGGAGAATGGGCCTGGAGGCGACAATTGATGATCGGGAAGGCGTGAGGTGAAGAGTTGGCCGCTTTGCTCTGAACTTCAAGCTTTTGTGGAAGCCATTCGTCATCGTCGTCTAAAAGAGCAATCCATTCCCCCTTAGCCTCAGAAATCCCGGCATTGCGAGCCCAATTAGCCCCTCTACTAATCGGCAGTTCTATAATCCTTAACCGAGGATCGTCTACTTCTACAAGACCCATATGGGTAACCTGATCTGGGCCATCAATAACAACAATGACTTCGATCTCATTCAGAGTTTGTGTAAGGGCACTATGAACAGCTCGTTTAACCAGTAGTGGCCTATTACGTGTTGGTATTACTGTACTTACAAGGGGCTGCAACTCAATTACCTCCTAATGACTTACCAATAGCTGCTTTGCCTAACATGTGCTCATAAATGCTCTCTAGCGCACGAGTTTGCTCTTTTAAATTAAAAATATTACGCACCCGCTCTTGACCCTTTTGGCTAAATCGTTGCCAAAGTTCCTCATCTTCTAGCAAGCGCAAGATACATGCAGCCAGCCTTTTAGAGTCTGATTCAGTGGCTAAAAAACCCGTCTCACCATCAGCTACGGCTTCGGGAATCCCACCACAGAAACAGCTTACTACTGGCAGACCCATCGCCTGCGCCTCAGCGAACACCATACCAAATCCCTCCATATCACCTGACTTAGCAGTAATACTAGGAACACTAAATACCTTGGCCTGATTCATCCAAGTCCGCACAATTTCCGGAGGTTGCGCCCCCAAGAACTGGTAACGTCGAAGCATTCTCCTAGCCATCTCTTCAAGGCTGGGGCGCAGTGGGCCATCCCCAATTACCACCAGCTCTACCTCGGACATCGCTGCCTGCACCTGAGCCATGGCTTGAATCAAGTATTCACATCCTTTCCTCTCAACTAGCCGCGCGACAAAGAGCACTACGGACTTGCGCAGCACAGTAGGGTCTGGTGTGAACTTATCCTTATCCACTCCAATGTAGTGAACTATAATTTTGTTTTCTGGACACCCTTTTTCTATTAGCTTAGAGCGGATAAAATTGGAGACGGCAATGCACAAATTTGCCTCAGCAAACAGTAATTTTCGTCGCCTTATGTAGAGTTGATGTGTCCACCATCCAGGTCCAGGTTCGCCGCGCTCAGCAACTGTGATGTCATGACCATGAAAGGTCACAATGAGTGGTAAACGAAGTTTTCGAGCTAGAGGCAGCGCTAAAACTCCATCAAGACCAAAATGGGCATGAATGAATTTAGCATCGAGCTGCTGAATCTTGTTTAACCAAGTTTGCCAAATATATCCAGTAAACTTAAAAATTCGACTATATAGTTGAGATTTTCCCTCAAACGGAAGAATTAATTTCGCATTTTCTAAACCTTTAGCATTAACTATCTTTGTTCCCACATAGTAAGGTTCGTAATTTAATAGTGAATTCACCTGTGCAGGTATAAATGTTTCAGAATAAGGTAAGAGTTCTTCCCTAAATATGATTGCAGCTTGCTTAATTGATGAACCTTGCATATTCACATCCTATGATTAGTCTTGATCAAAGCCCAGCATAGTTTTTCGGTAAACGGTAGAGTTAATCTTGAACCGCTCTAATAGTGGAACAGAGGATAAATAGTTGTTGACAACATTCCTGTGTTCTGGAGCAACACCTCCAGTACGCCAGTAAATGACAATACCGCTTACAAACAGACCGTTAGCAAACCTAGATAACGATGGAAATTTAACTCGTAGCCAATAAGCTGTAAGGATAAGTATCTTAGCGTTTAGCTGTTGCTTATCGTTCCTAAGAGTATATGCATTATTACCATGTATTCTCTGAAGTACTAACTCCTTGTTTAGAAAAAAACCTTTACTCAGCGCTGCAACCGCAAATTTTAGGTAATTATCACTTGCGAGCGCAATATCCTCAGGCATTGGTAGAATCCGCTGCAGGAGCGGACGTGTAAAGCAAAGGCCGGAGGTTGCAGTATGAATGTAGGGCAGTTTAGCCCTTTTTATGTGTACTCGAAAATCACACTCTCCTGATGAATCTTTTTTACTTTGCTTAATAAACAATTTTGTATTATTGTCCAACAAGCTGAGGGAATGGAAGCACCAACCAATGTCTTGCTGACATCTAAAAATCTCTACGATTTCTGCAACTTTCTCAGGCATAAAGATATCATCCGCGTCCAAAAAACAGATGATATCTCCTTGACTTACTGCGAAGCCAGCGTTGAAGGCTGAAGCCTGACCGCCATTTTTCTTCAGTACCGAGATAATTCTATTTCTGTAACTTGCGATAATTTCCCGCGAGTCGTCAGTGGAGCCGTCATCCACCACGATCACCTTAGTGTGGGAGTAAGTTTGGTTGAGGGCACTATCGATCGCTTCACGCAGAAAAAGCCCGTAGTTGTAGTTGTTGATGATAACGCTAACCCTCGGATTAGTCTTCATACCTTGCTTCTCCCTTGAATTTCTGAAAAGCAGAAAACGCCCGGTTCCGCTCTTATTGACACTCCTGTTGTCATCGATAGGGTGATCACTACATACATGAGCCAAAGGTAGCTCTGCGTGAAGAGTGAACTCTCAGTTATGTTTGCCAGGAACAAAAACGTTAAATATGCTAGCGGCCAAAGACCTTCTACAGTCTTAGTCAGGCGTACCCAGATAACTGCTCGTAAACAGACTGCTATAAAGCTAATTACAAACGCCGATAATCCTAATAAACCTAAGTCGAGCCATAGATCCAACAAACCATTGTGAGAATTCGGAGCTGCCCACTTGACCACACTCCAAACATCTGCCGACTCGCCCTCCCAACCCCGCCAGAACCCACGATACCCATAGCCCAACCAAGGGCGTTCCCAGATTTTGTCAAATACAGCAGACCAAAGCTCCGTACGACCAGTGAGGGTAATATCCCGCCCCATAGCACCCAGAATGGTTTCTGCGTTACCCAAAAACAATAAAGCAACACTTCCACTCACCAATAGCAGGGTGATGAAGAAAAGTACGGCTATGGAGTAGTTCCACCGCAAAGCTTTGTAGACATGGAAGAGGAACACAATGGTTATAAAGATCATCAAGGCGGTTTTTGAAGTCGAAAGCAGAATCAGGCCAACAGAAAGGCCAAAGCCAGCCCATCCCACCCAACGATACCTGCGGCTACTACTGACAAAGAGTAAGAAAGCCAACGCACTCAAAACCATAGTGCGCCCCAAGACGTTTTTGTGTATGTAGATACCCCGCCAGGCTCCTGTGTGATTTAGGGCTTCCACAGAGCTGTTGCTGGCCACACCCATAACCCCATAACTTGGTAGCGCTAGGGCGAACACTACGCTAAGCAGCGCCGCTATACCAAACATCCAGACCAACAACTGCAATTGCTCTTTCAAGCTATAGCGAGCAGCGAAGTACACACCTAACAACGTGATCCTGAGCAGATTTATGCTACTGACTAGCGAAGTCACTGGCGCGTCGGACCACAACACTGAGGCCAGAGCAATCCCCACCACAGCCCATAAGAGCTTTTCTTTGATCACAGTACGAAAAACTTTCTTCCACGACGCAACAATCAGAAAGATGGTAATTGTCTGGATTGCAAAAAAACAAACTTTTATGATTGAATTGATCTGGAGAGCACTAACTTGATTCAGAACGGGTAAAATCGCATCTGTGAAAAACAGCAACGATAAAACAATAAATACCTTTTCGGCTAGTCTTACAAAGACGCAAGCAAAAGCATTATCCTTCATGCTTTGCCCCCCTCAGGCTTTTGATATAATCTCCTAGCTTCTGCTGTGTGTCTGGCCATAAGGCCACCGCTACTAAGCCCAGAGCAACCCACCACCCTAAGAAGCGAGCAAACAGGGCCAGTGCAAACGCACCCCACCACAGCCCGGCAAGTTGGTAGTTGGGACTGCCGATGTCCCGCAACAGGTAGATGTGGATTACGCCGTAGCTCCCCAAGGCCACTACCTCAGCCCAGCCGTACCCCACCAGTCCCAAACGAGGCAAAAGCAGGAGCGCTGCCCCCGCGAACAGGACAATATGCACTAAGTGAAAGACCGTGACTCCCCAGTTCCGCTGCAGCACGTAAAGGGCCGAGGAATGCATGTTGAACACGACGTTACTTAGGTAGCTAAGAGCAATGAAGGGATAGACTGTCATCACCGGTAGCCAGCGAGGGCCAAACAAGAGAGGCAGAAGCCAAGGTCCAACCCAGGCTAGCCCCACTAGCAGAGGCCCCAAGGCCAAAATTTGGTAACCCATCCCCTCGGTAACAGCTTTGAGCAGGCGGACTCGATCCCCCTGCAGGCGAGCCAAGGTCGCAATGGCAATCCGCCACGTAGCCGTTTTCACGAAACTTAGCACCTCTACTAAGCGGATAGCTAAAGCCACGTATCCCACTGCCTCGGCGCCAGCATACCGGCTCACTAATAGAGGGTTAACCAGGGAGCGCAGTTGCCAAACCCAAATTGAGGCCGAGTAGCCCAGGCTGTAATTAATCATCTGCTTGATTAAAGCCGGGTTCCAGCAGAACCGGGGACGGTAGCCAGCGCTCCAATAGAACAGCCCTATAGCCTGGATCTGAGCAGCCCACCAGCCAGTCACCGGAGCCCAGACCCCAGCTCCCTGTAACGCCAGAGGCAGGGCCACTACATAGTAGAACAGTTGGTTCCAAAGCTCGACCATAGCCACCCGCTTGTAGTCCAGGTTCCGCTCTAGCCGAGCGAGGGGTACTTGGCTTACGAGAGCCACCGGCAGTCCAAGAAACATCACCTGGGACACAAAGCCAAATCCTTCCAGACGCACCCACCCTTCCAGTAGGGGACGCCCCAAAAGACCCAGGAGCATTCCCCCCAGCCCTAAAATGAGTAAAAGGGTGAAAGCTTGATGGTATACTTCTAAGACTTCCTCCCCTTCCCGCCTGACCAAATAGACCGCAAGTCCCAGCTGGGTCAGGTTCTGAACATACGTAAATATACTTGTGGCCGCTGCGTAAAGCCCGTATTGCTCTGGGCCGATGGCACGGGTGAGTAGCAGAACCCCCCCAACACTGAGTACCATTCCTATTGCCTGACGCATGGCCAGGTAAGTTCCTCCACGCAGTGCTTGAGTCCGTAGGCTCATACTCGCCCCCTAAAGTAGTAGATGCTTAGTATGTTTTCCGGTCTTGGACGTATGCGTTTTGACGGCTTGTAGAATCCTCCTCGAGGTAGTATTCCTCGACATAGTAGAAGTAGCTGTCGGATTCGTTTTCCAAGATTACAGCATTGACCACTAAACCCAGGACGTTGTGGCCTGAGCGATCTAACATATCTTTAGCAGCAGCAGCACTGGTAAAATCAACTACTCCTGGTCGTGCCAGTAACAAAATCCCATCCGTCATTTTGCCTAAGATCAGAGCGTCAGCCGCCACTACCAAAGGGGGGGCGTCAATAATTACAAAATCATACGTCTGGGAAAAATCCTCAATCAACGCAGCCATCCGTTTGGAGTCGAGGAGAGCCAGGGGGTTGGGAGGAATTACTCCGGCGGTAAGGACATCCAGTGACGCCATCACTTCTGTCACAGCTGCCTTAAATTCAGCCTGACCAACAATGACATTACTCAGACCTACTGAATTGGTCAATCCCCAGATGTGATGCTGAGATGGACGGCGCAGATCCCCATCCACCAGCAACACCCGATGCCCCAGTTGAGCCTTGGCTACTGCCAAATTCGCAGAGACTGTGGATTTACCCTCTTTGGGAACAGAACTCGTTACTACAACGACTTGCAGCGCTTTATCTGAACTCAGAAACTTCAAATTAGCCTGAAGCATCCGGTACGCTTCACTGATCGGTGCGCGGGGGGTGTCTCTGACGGGAACTAGAACTGTCAATTCTGTATCCTTACCGCGAGGGGTAGCTTTCTTTGTCAAGGAAGGAATAGCTCCCACAAACGTATACCCAAACAGCTCCCTCGCCTCTTTGAGGGTTTTGATGTATGTGTCTCTGACTTCTAAAATGAAGACAGTGGCTCCAGAAAGCAGAATAGCCAACGTACCCCCTAAGGCTAGGATTATGGCTGGTTGGAGAAGCGATCGCTTTTCAGGAACTAGGGCGGGTTCGATCACACGGGCGTTCCCCATGTTTTGATTTTCTGCAACCCTTACTTCTTGGAGCTTTTTCAACAGAATTTCATAGGTAGATTGGGCTGCGTTCAGTCGCCGCTGTAGTTCCCGCTGCTCCTCTTCCAATTTGGGTAGGATATTCACTCGTTTTTTGTAGCTGGCGTGGGTGTTAGATAGCTTCGCCAACCGACTAGCCAAACCTAAGCGTTCCGACTCAGTTTTGACAAAATCTTCGCTCAGTTTTTGTTTGCTTTCTCCTATCTGCAAATTTCCACTAGACGCTTGCCGCACAGATCCAACAGACTGTTTTACCCGCTCTTGTAGTAAGGCTTTTAAGGCCGCTCTCTTTTTCTTCAAAACCTCTATCTTCGGGTGTTTTTCCAAGAAGCGGGTTCGCTGAACTGCCAACTGCGATTCTACCTGTTGAAATTCTTCGAGCACCTTCTGCACCCCAGCAGATTGGTTGAGCGAATTCATGGCTATGGCCTGATCTGAACTCCTACCCACTTTGTTGTGGAGCATTGCAGACCGGGCATTTGCATCCGCCAGTTCAGCCTGAGTGTCGGTAATTTTGCTTTCTAGGTTCTTAATCACCTCTACTGCCGATTTAGCTTCCTCGTCCAAGGCTACAACGTGGTTCTGTTGTTTAAACAAGCGCAATGCCGCTTCTGCTCTACGAACCGTGGCCTCTGTTTCAGGCAGCTGCTTGGCAATAAACTTGCCAGCCGCAACCGCTGTAGAACGATTAGTGAATATATTATTTTTTATATAAACACTCATTAGTTTGTTGACTACTGCGGCAGCTTCTTTGGGGTCGTTGCTTTTGTACCAAAGCTGCAGCACATCTGCGGTTGCCAGCTCTTTCACCTTGAACTTTTTTTTAAGGAAGTCCTCGGGTTTGAGGGGGTCACCCTCTTCATCTTTTAGGTTGAGTGCAGTTATTGTCTTTTGTACAAGTGGTATGGAACCAACCACCGCTTCCTCTGTCTTTAGAGGGTTACTTTGTTGATATACACCATCCACTTCTGTTATTTGTTCTCCCAGCCCTGTTATAGCAGAAGTCTGGTTTAGCTTCTTGATCAAGAGCTTTCCTTCCGCTTTATAGACTGGCTTCTGCAAGCACACAACCACGACTGTGAGCCCGACAATACAGCTAAAAATGCCCGCAGCAGGTAACCAACGCCGTTTTAGGATCAACCATAACTTTTGAAAATCTAAATCTATAGCTTCCTTAGATTCCGTGGGTGGCATAGAAAACTCATCAAGGGCTAAGGGGTGGAGAGCAGAAGTTAACAAATTAGCTCAATACTTATGGAGCTTAGCCGTATTTATATTAGGTGTTCTACTGTAATTACACTGAAAACTTTGAGGCGATGTCGAGCTATTTCAGTGAATTTGCGGAGGTGCAGCAGAAAGCTTGATGATTTTGTAAACAGGCTCCACACTTCTGGAGTGTATTTGAGCGCAAATTCACTCAAAACTTTGAGCCGATTGACGGGGAGCCGTGGAGCTACTGAGCGTGAATGTATGGTGGTATAGCAGAAAGGTTTATACTTTTGTCAATAGCCTTTGCTATTCAGGTAGCGCTTGTTACAAAAGCTTGACAAAGGCTTTGTTACTTTTGGAGTCACGGAACGCAAAGGAATCTTGCCACTGTGGGCTCGGTTTGTATTCAAATTGTTGAGGGTAATCCGCATCTGCGATCGCTGCTCGGTTGGCATTTGCAACAGGTCGGCTATCGGGTGCATCAAGCTGCCAGCCTCTACCAAGCGCGGGAAGTGTTTTTAGAGCGCCAGCCAGCGCTTGTCATCCTGGATTCTGAACTGCCTGACGGTGATGGGGTCGAGTTTTGCCGGTGGTTGCAGCGACAGCAACAGCCATTGATTTTGATGCTGTCTGCCCGTGACACCGAAGCCGATATCGTCGCCGGTTTGAAGGCGGGGGCAGATGACTACCTGACCAAGCCCTTTGGCATGCAAGAGTTTATGGCGCGGATCGAGGCCCTGCTTCGACGTAACAGAACACCTGTCGCACCGGCCTATTTGGACTATGGAGAACTCCAAATTGACCTGGTGCAGCGCCGCGTCCGCTTTCGAGGCGAATTCATTGATCTAACACCACAGGAATTCAGCCTGCTCTATGTCCTGGCTCAAGCTAGTGGAGTACCTTTGAGCCGGTCGGAATTGCTGCGCCGCGCTTGGCCGGACGCCATTGACAACCCACGCACCATCGATACCCACATCCTATCTCTTCGCAAAAAAATCGAAATTCAGCCGCGACAACCGAGCCTAATTCAAACTGTGCGCAATGTGGGCTACCGATTAAACCTAGAAATGTTGAGCAGCAGTATTGCCCAGCCATCTGAGTTGTCCCATCACCAAAGGTCAGCTGCCGAATTCAGAAATACCCAGCGCTCAGCGATCAGCACTCAGATCTAAGTTATTGACTAGGTATAGCCGCAAGCCTCGCCAAAGCATTCTCCATTGCTGGGGGCAACTGGCGCATAATCTTGCCCTTTTCCCGATCAACACGCGAATTTCACCAGTGTGGTCAACTAAGCTAGCTTGGAAAAATCTAAAAATTAGCTGAATCAAGACAAATTTACAGAGAATCAGGGTCAATTCCCCTCTGTCGTAATCTGGCAATCAGCTCTTCTGTTTGGCGTCGCTCAGTCTCTAGCATCTGCTGGGAACTTTCTGCCCGTTGCCGCTCAATTTCTGCTCGTTGGTCAGATTGTTCTGCCCGCTGGCGTTCAACTTCAAGCTGCTGCTGTGTCTGCTCCGTCCGCTGGCGTTCAACTTCAAGCTGCTGCTGTGTCTGCTCCGCCCGCTGTCGTTCCTGCTCCGCCCGTTGGCGCTCTTGTTCGGCGTCTGTCAGTACCCAGCTCCCCTGCTCGTCATACCACCGCAGCCACAGCCGAGGGATGCCACGGTATTCGCCCTGCCACAATCCCAACCCTAATTTCAACTCCGGTACCCAGACTCTTGGCTCTGCCAGGACTACTTCTTCGTATTGGTTTCCAGCCAACTTAAAGGCTCTTAACTCGTCTGTGTAGCGGTCAAACAAAATATAGTAAGGCACGCCCAGAATGCGCTCGTACACCTGCCACTTGGTCGGTGGGTTATTTTCCCGCTGTGCGGTATTTCCCAAGTCCTCATTCCGGGTGCTGGGGGAGAGCAGTTCTATGACTACCAGCGGTCTGACTCCCTCTTGCCACATCACGTAGCTCAAGCGCAGTTCTTTGTGGTCATACAAACGGGGCACCCCCGCGACAACAAACCAATCAGGACGTTTGTGCCATTGGGGGTGGTTAGGGTCGTAGTAGAGGTTTAAGTCACTAGCGACGAATACCTGCTCTGGTGGATATGTCGGTGGCTGACAGCCGAAACTTAGGAGCTGTGGTTGCCAAATATGAAATTCATCCGGCAAGCCAGGATCCTCCGGGTCTTCGCTGGGCAGGTCATACATCGTCGGCATCGTCTCTCGCGGCGACAACGGTGGGTCAGTCTGCTCAATTGGGGATTTCACTGGCAACATAGGCGCTGACATGAGAACTCAGTTTCCTTTGACGATGCAGGCGAACAAGAGTGATTAATTCCAGATTAGGCTAGCGTCAGCCGCTTAAATCTAACCCTTAAAAACTATCCGCTCCCACGAAGGTCAGATGACCTAAGTGAGAGCGGTCTAGCGGGTCGTCAGATTGGAACCAGACTGCCGGAAGGAACTCCAAGTCAGCCTAGAAATTTGAGCTATCTTAGTCTCTCAAAAAGACTAAGGCTAACTACTAGAGAACAGCTCCGGAACACAGCCGGCTGAGTCCAACCTTGTGACCCATGCGTATACTACTTTCTATCATGGGCATCACCTCCTTGTTGCCTGGACGGTCTTCATGATAAAGACAGAGCACTGGGCTCTGGTGATTGCTCACCTCTAATTAATATAACACAGGATTTAGGAATATTGACCACAAATAAAATAAACCCCCGCCTCTCGGCAGGGGTAATACTTAACCAATGGTGAAAATCAACTGGCTATTATTTAGAGAGCGTTACCGCGAGGTAGAACTTCCTCAGGGAATTTGAATTGCTCATGGGGCTGATCTTGAGGTGCCATCCAAGCACGGATGCCCTCGTTCAGCAGGATGTTCT
>CAXUIG010000214.1:0-11347 GCA_964250845.1 uncultured bacterium
GAGGAGTCTTACTTGATCTTAAGCTGCTGAAGAAATTAAGATGCGTTCGCCCTGCTGGTTGGGGTGCTTCATAAAATATTCGAGAAGCTGGAATTCCTTGGTTGTCAGTTGAATCACCTGCTTGTAACCACTTGGATACTGACAAGAAACAGTACGACTGCCATAATCTAGGGTGAGACTGCCTACCTGGAGTTGCCGGGGTTGGTATTGAGGCGATCGCCGTCGTAGTGCCCGCAACCGAGCTAGCAATTCTGCCATGCCAAATGGCTTCACTAGATAATCATCAGCCCCGCCATCCAGTCCAATAATCTTTTCTTCCATCCGAGCTTTAGCAGTCAGCATCAAGACTGGCAGAGGATTATTTTGAGTCCGCAGCCGTTTACACAGTTCTAAACCTGATAATCCTGGCAGCATCCAATCGAAAACAGCCATTGTGTAATGTGCCCACTGATTTTCTAGATAGCCCCACGCCTCAGTGCCGTCGAGTACCCAGTCAACTATATATGCTTCCTGACTGAGAAGCCGTTTGATAGCTACACCTAAGTCTGGCTCATCTTCAACTAATAGAAGCCGCATAGAACGCCTTTAGTTTTTTGGTAGCAGAAATTTAAGATATTACCAATTCAGTATTTCCCATTATAAGTGATGAAAGCATCTCCTATAGATCTCAACTGGTGTTAAGCACAGTTGTATAATAGGTGACATTATAGGTTTTTGGGCAATCCACCGAGTAGAGCCAAATATTTGAGTACTCTGAAAGCATAAACATTATTATCCAAATAAATAAAGATTCATATAATTATGAAATGGGAGTGAAATTTTTATACTCCATTCGCAAGAAAACAGCATTACCTCATTAGAAAGAAGCGCTCACAAATCCATTGCCCTAGAGTAATTCTAAGAAGAGCAAAAAAGAGTTCACGGTTGCTAGTAGACGATTATTCTACTGCGCCCACTAGTGGGGTTAGGTAAATACTACTCAGCTAAGCGCGATAAATTTACACCCTAACTCTGCTTTATGTGCCAGTCGTGGCTTAGAGCTTACAAAAAGATTTAGGGATTAATTCATTTGTACACATCAGCGAATAAAGAGGTTTACAGTCAATGGCACTGGATATGTCAGGGCACTTTCTCACTATTTTATTGGCACAGACTGGGCCACATACTGCACCAATAGACACGAGTCTCAACCCCACGGAGACGTTAACGGCGGACATCGCTTTTTGGGTTGGTTGTGGTCTCCTAGCCGCCACTGCTTGCATCTTTGGTCTAGGATTTCGTTCAGCCAAGCGAGAGAAGTGGGAAGAGTTCTACCTTAACAACTTCATCATTACATCTTGGGCAGCCTGTTCCTATCTGGCCATGGCCTTGCATCAAGGAGAACTCGATCTGCCCGGCGAGCAGATTACTGGGGGAACCCAACCTCGTCACGTTTATTGGGCCCGCTACGCAGACTGGGTTGTTACTACTCCAATCATTTTATACGACTTGACAAAACTGTCTGGGGTACGACCCATCGTACAAAGAGCCATAATTTACTCAGACATTGCTATGATCATTTCTGGCTTTATTGCAGCTGTATCCCCTTACGGTCAGAGAATGGTCTGGTACATCGTCAGCTGCATGTTTGAAGTTGCGATCTTCGTTCTCCTCCTGGGTCCGGTCTTGAAGTCCGCCCGTAGACAATATCCTACCGTAAGTAAATTGTTCACCCAAGCGCTGGGTATATTCTCAGTGTTTTTCTGGCTCTACCCGGTTGTTTGGATCCTCGGTAGCAAAGGGTTTGGCGTATATGGCTCGACTATCGAAACTATCCTCACCCTGTGCCTGGATATTACGGCTAAGGTGTTCTATGGTTTCTATCTGACGAGGGACCGGGAGATCTTGCAGCGGGTAGGCGAATTAACCCAGGTAGAGGGGTGATACTTCGATTAAAATTGGCATCATTAGGATAACACTGCCGGTGCAGTTGGATGCTTGACTGAGTCTAGTGCAGCGAGGTGTCTAACAGCTCCTAATCAGCGCTTTCTAACTTCTAGTTGTAAAGGAGATTCTGACATGGCATTGCCATTACTTGAGTACAGACCAACCACTCAAAATTTTCGAGTCCGCAGCTTTGGACCTGCAGACTATGATGAAGATACCCCATACATTTACCGGCTTGAAGACTTCCTATTTCCCAATTCGATTCAGCCGCTGCTCCGGGCCGCCTACTTCCAAGTCTTTAGTGAACATGAGACTCTTGAGTTCAACCGTCAGAAGAGTCTAGAGTCCCAACTACAAAATCGGGTTATTACGGTACGGGACTTCATCCGGGGCTTAGCAAAGTCAGATCGCTTCTATGAGCTAGTGGTTTCAACTAATAACAACTACCGACTAGTAGATCTTTGCCTCAAACGCCTGTTGGGTCGTGCTGCCTACAATAAAGACGAAAAAATTGCCTGGTCAGTTAAGACCTCGACTCTAGGTTTTCATGGCTTTGTCGATGCCATTATCGACTCCCAAGAGTACAGGCAAGCCTTTGGAGACTTTATTGTTCCCTACCAGCGCAGACGAATGGAGGGTCGTCCCTTTAACTTGGTTACGCCCCGCTACGGCAGAGAATACTACGAAAGAGAGCTAGAGAAGACAGGCGCACCTGATTGGCGCTTTATAATGGCGAAGTTTTATCACGACAAGCACCATGGACGGCCAATAGCTGAAGGTGATCCCCGTAAGTACCGTGAAATGGCCAATCAGATTGCTCCCAACAATCCTAATCCTAATGAAGAGCGAGTATCAACCGTTAAGAGCGGACCTTTTGACGTGGATTACTTTTTGAGGAAATGGTTGGGGGGTTGACATAGTTTTCTTCTGAGCGATCAGCACGCCCAGATGCAGCAGCCAATGCCAGAGATGATGACCAAAGAAAGCAAAAGAAAGGAGGATATTTCATGTCGGTACTTGGACTAGGCGTGGAGCCAAAACACCTAACTTTCTTGCAGATGACCTTACGTGCGATCATCATCTATTTAGGGGCACTAGCGATGATGCGCTTAGCTGGTGATCGGCGCTTTGGTGGTAGATACACTGACTTTGACGTTGTCCTTAGTATCACATTCGGGTCGCTGTTGAGCCGTGCTATAAATGGCTCAGGACCATTATGGGTGACACTGGTTGCGGGTTGTGTGCTCGTGGCTATGAACCGGCTCTTCGCTTTCATTACTGGTCACTTTCCCCCCCTTAGTAAGCTCGTCAGTGGTAACCCGCTTACCCTGATTCAGGATGGCGAGATTCAATCGAAGAACATGAGCAAAGCCCATATCAGCCAAGCAGATCTGATGGCATCCCTACGCAGCCAAGCGCACTTATCGGCTCCAAGCCAGGTAAAGGTTGCCCGGCTTGAGCGCAGCGGTCAAATCAGTGTCATTCCCGCAGCTCGCGAACCACAGGTGATCGAAGTAAAAGTGGAAGAGGGAGTGCAGACAGTGCGGCTCAAGATAGATTACCCGGCAGAGGGAGAAAGGTACTAAGCAATTCGTAATTCGTAATTCGTAATTACCCCTGCCGTTGTCAGTAGTAGGGTGGGCACTGCCGACCGTTGGGGCAATTGGTGGGCAATGCCCATCCTACCCAAATTTACTGATAAGACGGTATAAGTTATCCAATAATTCTAATGAACAATCTAAGTTTTAGAACACCCATAATTTATTTATTTATAATAACGATTACCCTGTTAATTAGTTTTTTATCCTTTTGTTTTCCCTCATTTATTAACAGTTACGGGATGTATTTGGTAATCGGGTTAATTGGTTTTATTGGTATTCCTCATGGAGCTACAGATCATCTTGTTTTTAAGTCTTTATCCGCAGCAGAAAATTCGTTAATTAACCTAATAATAAAATTCTACTTGTTTTATATTCTTGCTATTTTGGCTTACAGCCTTTTTTGGTATTTATTTCCCTCCTTTTCATTAATTATATTTATTCTGATTAGCGCCTATCATTTGGGACAATCAAATTTGTACTATTTGTCTTTACCTAAAAATAAAATGCTCAAAACCTTTATCTATTTTTTTTGGGGTTTATTTGTTGTATTAGGACCTATTCTTTCTAACTCTAAAGAAGTGATTGCAATTCTAGAAAATATTTTAGGTATAACCTGGGTAGTTAATTTATGTAACAACGAATACTTTTTGGCATTAATCATAATTTTAAACTCTTTAATAATTAGCGCCCTATTTATTTTTAAATATGCTACAAATAAGGAATTATTGAGAGAGGCTTTAAATTTATCGGTATTGGCACTACTTTTCTATACAGCACCATTGATGGTATCATTCGGAGTTTATTTTTGTCTTTGGCATTCACTTGGGTCCACATTTGATCAACTTCGACTTATCAGAAAATCTAACCTTAAATTTAATTTACTTGATGTTTATTTGCAATCTATCCCACTTTTTATCATTGCAATGTTAGTTTTTATTACAGTTTACTGCTTTTTAGCTCACTTTAATAAAAACTTATTTCCAGAAAATTTAAAGGCAATAATTGGTTTGTTTTTTATTGGTCTTGCTGCCATCACACTACCGCATACGATTATCAGAGATAAATTGTACAGTCGCTGACAATACCGTTCTCAGCACCAATAGTCGTCTCGTTGTTGCAAAAATCGAGCAAGTTTCTACGCTCGCCAGAGATAGAGAAGGGAGAAGACGATGACCCAAATTACGTCAACAAAGTGCCAGAATAGAGTCGTTGCCCTCACACCAAAATAACCCTGGTTGTAATTGCCTGGAATGAACGAGCGGACAAGCATGATCAGCTGTAAAATAATGCCACTCGTAACATGCAGACCGTGGAAGCCTGTGATGATATAAAATGTTGCACCGACTAATCCTGTCGTGAGTCCAAAGCCGAGATGACTCCACTCAATTCCCTCACCGACTAGGAAGTAGGCTCCCATGAGAGAAGTCATCAACCACAGCCAGCGAAATTTATTGAGTTGGCCTCGGCTGATGGCCCGTTCTGCGAATTGAATCACAGCGCTACTAGACAGCAGTATTACTGTGTTAATAATCACAGAAGTAGACAAATCTGGTCCTGAAACACCAGGTGGAAGCCAATTGGGATGTGTTAATCGCAGCGCCGTATAGGTAACGAAAAAACTCATAAAGATGATGCTTTCCGAAAGCAGGAAAACGGTGAAGCCGAACATCCCTTTGCCGTGGTGATCTTCGTGACTTCCGCCACCGCTCGGTAGGAATCGTTGCAACCAATTGGGCAACTTCTGCCGGAATCGCTCTAAATCGACCGGACTTTCATCTTGGTGGATCGCTCTTGTCGGGGTAGATCTTGTCATGACTCAACAACGTCCTCACCATACGCTTTAGGATTACCATAGTCGTAGGGTGGAAAGTTAAACTGGGGAATTTCTTCAAAATTCTCCTTCGGAGGCGGTGAGGAGGTTGTCCACTCTAGCCCTGTAGCCTCCCAAGGATTATTAGTTGCTAGGGGTCCTGCTAATATAGATCCAATAGCATTAGCGATGAAGGGAAGGGTAGACACCCCTAGCAAGAACGCTCCTAAGCTAGCGATAACATTCCACCCTTGGTAAACTGCATCATAGGCAGCAACTCGGCGCACCATACCCTGTAAACCCAACGGGTGCATTGGTAAAAACGTGAGGTTAGCGCCGATAAATGTGAGCCAGAAATGTATCTTGCCCCAGCCCTCGGCGTACATCCGTCCCGTAATTTTGGGAAACCAGAAGTAAATCCCGGCAAAGATCGCCATCGTGATCGTATTAAACACAATGTAGTGGAAGTGACCCACCACAAAGTAGGTCTTGTTCACATGCAGATCGAATGAGTTTGAACCCAGCATCACACCCGTGACTCCACCAAAAATAAACATCGCTGCCCCTGCCATTGCAAACAGCATCGGGGTGTCTAGGTGAAGTTTGCCCCGCCAAATTGTCGCAGTCCAGCCGAATGCTTTGACTCCAGTGGGCACAGCAACTAGCATCGATGTCACCGCGAAGGTCATTCGCATCCAGCCTGGGGTGGCACTGGCAAACATATGATGCACCCAAACGAAGATACTGATCAACGCGATGCCTAAGGTGGCAAGCGCTAATGACCGATAGCCGAATAGGGGATTGCGAGCAAAGGCAGGGAGTACTTCTGCGAAGATGCCGAAGGCAGGCAGTGCCATTACATAAACTGCTGGATGGGAGTAAAACCAAAACAGGTGTTGATAAATGATCGGATCGCCATCTGACAAAGGGTTGAAAATATTGGTACCGAAGGCGAGATCAAACAACAGCAGAATCAATCCGCCAGTGAGCGAAGGTAGGCAAAACAATTGCAGAAGTTGAGCGCTGAGGATTGACCACACATACACTGGCATCCGAAAAAAAGTCATGCCTGGGGCTCGCATCCAGACAATCGTGGTGATAAAGTTGACCCCTCCCATAATTGAGGAAATGCCGATCAGGATTACACTCAAGATCCAAAATAATTCACCGTTGATCGGTTGACCAGGCGGAACTTGTAGACTGATCGGCGGATAAGACCACCAGCCTGCCTGTGCCGGACCATTCGGCAGCAAGAAACTAGACATCAGTAAACTCCCCGCTGGCGGAATAATCCAAAACGCGATCGCGTTGAGCAGTGGAAACGCCATATCCCGTGCCCCAATCATCAGGGGGATCAGGTAGTTCGCTAGACCTACATTGAACGGGATAATCCACAGAAAAATCATCACCGTGCCGTGCATGGTAAACAAGGCGTTGTAGAGGGGGCGATCGAACAGATCGGATGGAGGTGTCATCAGTTCGGCACGCACCAGCATGGCGAATAATCCGCCCAGGAGGAAGAAAAAGAAGGTTGTCACCATGTATTGAATACCGATGACCTTGTGATCGGTGCTGAAGCGCAAATATTGCCGCCAGCCTAGAGCTGCGCGATCTGAAGAGTCCGACTCACGATTGCTGGGACTACCTTGGAGCGATGGTTGAGTCATGAATTTCTCTCCTTTTTACTTAAATGATGCGCAACGCGAGATTGAGTCGGCACGCCAGTGTACCAGCCGGTATTGAACCAGGGTTTCGAGGATTGCCGATCAACCGTTGAGTTGGCTGTAAGCATCGGTTGGGCTGCAGCCTCAGCTACCCACCGGCTGTATGCCTGACGGGATTCTACGTAAACATCCGCCTCCATTGAGGCAAAGTCAGTGCCACTAAATTGCGAATCTCTCAGTCGATATTTGCCCACGCGAGTGGGTGTAACCACAAGAGCTATGCTGCGTCTAGGAACGATGTCTTGTTTCAGGCGGAACTCAGGGACGTAAAAACCGTGAAGTACGTCCTCGGATTGCAGATCTAGCTGAGTGCGCTGATTCACGGGCAAGTGCAATTCATGACTGGTGACATTGTTTGGATAGCGGAAAGACCAAACCCATTGCTTGGCGATGACCTCAATTTGTTCAGCAGCAGGTTCAGGCTTATCGTTGCCTGCCGCAGCATAAGCCGGTTCAGTTTCCAGGGGAAGCTGTACTACCTGTTTGAGACCCAAAATGTTCAATTGATTATAAATATTGATATTTTGAGCAGCAATCCACAACACCAGTAGCGTCGGAGCCCCCATCCACAGAATTTCCAGCTTCGTACTGCTTCTAGCAGGATGCCCCTCGCTGAAATCTGACGGGGATGCTCGATAGAAGAGTACCGAATACACCATCATGCCAACCAACCCAAGGAAGATGAAGGCTCCGATCGAAGTCAAGAAGCTAAACAAGTCGTCCACGCGCTGCGCTTCTGCGGTTGCTTGCGGTGGCATCCAGGAGTAAGCCTGCTGTCCAATCCAATAGCTGGCAACGACCAGTACCGCCACAAAACCAGCCAATAGCATATATTCAAGAAAGTTTAACATAACAACTTTTGTACATCCATTATGAAATGAGGAGAGAGGCGCTACTTCGTCAGGAGGAGCCAGAATAGGGATTTTGTGACTTCACAACTCAAGTCGGATTGCTATAGTTGGGCAACTTGAACATCTAGGGCAGTCCGTACTTGCAAATTAGCTATTGAGACATAATTGCACAATAATTAAAAGTCTCCTCAATCAAAATAATTTGAATATGAATTAATAAAATGTTAAACCATTTATCCAATCAAAGCAATTTACTCGCTTAACTAAGTGATTCAAAAATCCGGGCTCATAGAAAAATGAAAATAGCATGAAATTTAGGTATATCAAAATAAGCAAAAAAATATTACTCCATTAGAAGGAAGCATGCGCCTCCTCCAGTTTGTAAAATAATTAACAAAAGTAAGTGGAACAAGTAACTCAAATCAGCGAAACAAATGTCTTAGCAATCTTTTATAATTCATGCCCTACGTGTTTTTAGTTTTTTGTTTTTTAAAATTTACTAGCTGGCACGTTCATAAGGGTTATATATTAAGCACTTGCCGCTAATATAGCAACCTGACGACTGCCGCCTCTCTCCTGAGTTTTGACTCCACGCTGTTTGTGGATGGTGGTATGACCTTGTCTCCAGCGTTTTTAATAAGTAGATAAAAAGAAAAAGTACGAATAAAGGAGGAATATTTTTATATGAGTGGCTCAAAACCTGAAGTTGTCGTCGTCACTGGAGCCTCAGCCGGGATCGGACGTGCGACTGTGCAAGCATTTGCCAATCGGGGAGCTTACATCGGACTAGTTGCCCGTAGTCGTGATGGACTAGAAGGGGCGCGTAAGGAGGTCGAAGCAGCTGGTGGTAAGGCGCTGGTGCTGCCGACCGATATTTCTGACCCCGATCAGGTTGAGGCAGCGGCAGCAGCAGTCGAGAAGGAGTTTGGACCCATCGATATTTGGGTCAACGACGCGATGGCATCGATTTTGTCGCCCTTTATGGAAATAAAACCAGAGGATTTTCGGCGCGTCACCGAGGTCACGTACCTGGGATACGTGTATGGGACAATGGCGGCATTGCGACGGATGAAGCCACGCGATCGCGGCACGATTGTGCAAGTGGGTTCGGCGCTTGCCTACCGCTCGATTCCGCTCCAATCTGCGTACTGCGGTGCCAAGGCAGCGATCCGAGGCTTCACTGATTCAATCCGTTCGGAACTGATCCACGATCGCAGCAACGTTCACATCACAATGGTGCAAATGCCAGCAGTGAACACGCCGCAGTTTGACTGGATCAAGAGCAATATGCCGCATAAGGCACAACCCGTACCGCCGATTTTTCAACCAGAGGTAGCGGCTGAGGCTATTTACTGGGCAGCACACAACAAGCGGCGCGAACTCTACGTGGGCGGACCCACAGTGGAAGCAATCTTGGGCACCAAAATTGCACCCGGACTGCTGGATCGCTACCTTGCCACATCAGGATATAGCGGACAGCAAACAGAAGAACTAGAGGACAAGAACCGTCCTAACAACCTGTGGCAGCCGCTGCCAGGCGACCACGGCGCACACGGTAGCTTTGATAACCGAGCCCAGGACTCAAGCGTGCAACTGTGGGCAACTCAGAATCAAGACATGCTTGCCCTCGCCCTCGGTGCTGGTGTCGCCTGTATAGCCGTTGGAGCTTACCTGGGATCCCAAGCTCAACCTCAGCAATCTGCTGCAACAGAAGATGATGAGGACAAAATAACTGAGTCAGAAATTCGCTCAGAGGCAGATCGACAGTTGAATCAAAGGATGAATCGTAGCAGCAAACAAGATCGGTTGTCACTGCTAGCAGGGCTGGGTCGAGTAGCTTGGAAGGCATTAACAGCAGAACAAAAAAACCCTCACAAGGAAACTTAAAGCTTGCAGCAGCAAAAAGTTTCACTTAGTCTTTATCCGGTATGTCCGGCGAGGTTTACAACCACTGCAACTAACTCAGCTGGATTAATCGGTTTGGTCACGTGTAGCTGGAAGCCTGCCAAGAGAGCCTGCGCGCGCTCTTCCTCTCTGGCATATGCTGTCAGCGCGGCAGCCGGAATTCTTTCCCCTGGTGACTCTAAGGCTCTCACCTTGCGGAGCAGCGTGTAGCCGTCCTCCCCTGGCATCCCGATATCGCACAGCAAGACATCTGGCCTTCGACCCGATTCTTCTGGCGCGAGGCGCTGGAAGCGCCTCGCTTGTTGAGGCAACTGCTAGTACCTCCGCTCCGCACTTTTTAAGCACCATAGCGATCACCTCACGCATGTCAGCCTCGTCATCTACGATCAGCACCCATAAGCCGTCGAGCCTTGGCAAGCTGTCGAATAGGGTGCCATCTTTGATTTTCGGGTCTAACCACTTTTGAACACTCGTTTCCCTGGGAATAGCTGCGAGTGGCAGAGTCACTGTGAAGGTTGCTCCCCGTCCCTCTCCTGGACTTTCTGCATAGACGGTGCCACCATGCAGTTCCACTAAGTGGCGGACGATCGCGAGGCCGAGACCGATTCCACCTAGAGACCTGGTGGTCGTGCTATTAGCCTGGCGGAAGCGCTCAAAGACATAGGGCAAGAACTCTGAGCTGATACCTCCGCCCGTGTCGCTGACGATGAGCCTGGCCTCAGAGTCCGTGCGAGTGAGCCGGATCTCGACTCGCCCACCATTGGGCGTGAACTTGATCGCGTTGGAGAGCAGGTTAGAGACAATTTGTTGCAACCGAGGCGCATCACCTAAGACCGGGCCTATCAAGGGCTCAAGTACTGTTTGCAGTTGAATACCCTTAGCCTCAGCTGCCAGACGCAGAGTATCAACCGCTGCTTGAATTACGGGTACAAGTTCAACCATTTGGACACTTAGGCGCAGATTACCCGTAATAATGCGCGAGATGTCCAGGAGATCTTCGATTAGTTGCGACTGTGACTTCGCATTACGCTCTATAATTTCAAGTGCCTGGGCAGTGGTAGCCTCGTCCAGATTCCCGTCGCGGAGTAGCTCAGTCCACAACAATATAGCAGCTAGGGGTGTGCGCAGCTCATGGGAGACGATTGACAAAAACTCGTCCTTTGTACGGTTGGCTGCCTCGGCTTGTGCGCGTGCCGCCTGCTCACGCAGCAGCATTTGGGCGCGTTCTTCCTCCGCCCGCTTGCGCTCAGTGATGTCGCGCATTACTTTGGAGAAGCCGCGTAGAAGCCCGGTTTCATCGCGTAAGGCGGTTGTGACGTCAGTGGCCCAGAACCAAGTGCCGTCCTTGCGGACGTGCCAGCGCTCCTGCACCGACTGACCTTCTGCCACCGCCTGCCTTAATTCTTGCTCCGCCGCACCGTGCCCAATCGCTTCGGGCGGAAAAAAGCGGGAGAAAGGCTGGCCAATGATCTCTACTTCTGAGTAGCCTAAAATACGTTCTGCCCCAATATTCCAACTGATAAAGTGCCC
>CAXUIG010000215.1:0-11281 GCA_964250845.1 uncultured bacterium
CTTCATTATACCAATAATCTTAACTTTTTACAAATGATTTAGGATTGCTATATGTGGGGGTACAGGCAGTGGAATGTTCTTAGATACAGCATATTCGCTGAGAAATGCCTACACAGGTGTACAGATTGTTGGCTATTTGGTTATTAGTCCAGAGTTATACGGCAACACTCCTAATATGTGTGCCAATACTTATGCAGCTTTGATGGAGCTTGACTATTACTCTACTCCTGGAACTAAATTTGAAGCCTGTTATGACCAACAGAATCTAAAGTTTGTTCAGGAGAAGCGTTCTCCGTTTGACTATGCCTATCTGGTTGCCAACCATACTGAACAGGACAACTATTCAATTCATGAACACGGAAAGCTCTGTAATGTAATTGCTCATAAGATAGCTTTAGATTTTTCTGGAGAACTAGCACCTGTTGTCAAGGGCATGAGGGACAACTTTAATCCACACATGCTGCAGGAGGATGAGCATCCTCGCCCTAATCACCAAGGTTATTTAACCTTTGGACTGGCTGCAATTTACTTTCCGCGTGATTCGATTGCCAACATTGCCACCACTCGAGTCAAATCAGAGTTAGTGAGCTTCTGGTTGCAGGGCAAGGGACAAAGCCCAGACACCCAGCGTTTACTAGAGCAATTCTTGATTGAGTCGCGTTGGCACACAGACATGGGACGCAAGGATGGCTTAATCACTCGGCTGGAGGCGACTCCGCTGGAATCAGACAAGCCTTTTAGTGGTTTGATGAACGCTTGGAGAAACAAGCAGGAGAGTGTAATTGCAGAGTGTAAAAATAAAGATGACCGTAATAATGTTATGCGGCAACTGCTGAGAGGATTTCGAGAGCAATTTCGCCAAACTATCTTTGGGGATACGGAAAGTACTAGGGGTACATGGCTAACCAGGCTGCAACGGGGGCGTTTGACTTTAACTAATCAATTAGTTCAAAATATCGACGATTTTTTGAGTGCATTACTTACGCCGGACAACCCAAATTTCTCAATTAGAAGTACCCGGAACTGGCTCGATGCTATTCAGACAGAACTCAACAGCTATCAACGCGCTTTAGAAGATCGAATTACCAAGCTAAATGCTGCCAGAAAGCTAGAAGAGTTAGAGAAGAAGTGGAAAGATCTTGACCAAAATGTTGAAGATTTGGAAAAGAAGTTTCAATTGTGTGGCAAAAATAGTCAAATTCAAGAGGAATTACGCAAAGCAGTTCGAGAAACTGATAGTGCAATCAAGCATAATTTTGATTTTGCAGTCGTGCTTGAAGCCCTAGATATCCTCAAAGCTTTACAAGAACATGTGCAAAAGCAAATTAGCCAACTAACCAGCTTACATTTTTGGTTGGAGAGTCTCAAGAGTGCTTACGAGCGAGAGCAGGAAAGTATGAGACAGCTTAATTTGGATGAGATGAGCGGTGAAGCCATCTTTGCCAATGAAGATATTAACAATTGTTGTGAGGTCTTATTACCTCAGAAAGACCTACGCGCTCAATTAGTAAAAATTACTGACGAACTGATAGAACCTCTTGGTAGAGGAAAGTCTTTGGTGTCGATGATTGACCAAACTCGCACCACTCCAGAACAACTAAAGCAGGAAATTAATTTAATCGTTGACCGCTTATTTGGTTCTCGCACTGGCAGCATTGTGCAATCTGTGATTAAACGCTTCCACCAAAGCTATCCAACTACTGGGCGAGCGGCTAGGTTAGCACAAATTCTACGAGAAGCAGAACCGCTGTTGCCTTTGAAAAAAGATAAGTACTTCTATGACAATCCCGCCAAGAGCAGCAAGCTTATTGGCTTCAAAAACACAGATGAGCCTGAGGTACAGCAATTTAAGTCTACGTTGTCAAGAGACTTAAACATTCCTGACAATGTCTTCCGACCTACCCAGGCTGAAGATAAAATTCTAATTGTAACAGAGTACGCAGCTTTTCCTCTAAGGTTGATCAACGGCTTAGAGCAGCTCAGGAATCATTACATTCACGCTAAGAACTTAGCGAACTCCTTCCTCCACAATGATCGTCACAACCTATTTACAGACATTATTCCACCAGATGTCAGAACCATGGAGGAGTTGCAGGAAGTTTTTTATCCTTGCCTTGCCTTTGAATTGATCCAGCAAAACCAGGTAACGGGGCAGTTAGAGTTCAGTTACTATGATCAGTTGCGCGATGAATCTTACATAGCTTCCCTGAGTTCATCTTGGAATCAAGCTCTAGAGGAACTAGCGAATCGAACAGACATGACAGCAGCCCTTAAGCAACTCTTTAACAGGGCGATCGCAGAGATTGAGTCCTACCCTAGCCGGTGGGAAGAACATTATCTGAAAAAGCTGCGGCGATTTATCAATCAGGTTGATCATCTCCCAGACGATGACATCAACTATCTCTATCGTTCTAGGGTAGTGGGTACTCCCGGAACTGCTGACACGCCAGCTAAAGAGGGTGTAATCAATCGCTTTCTTAAGAGGATGCAAGATAAATTTGGACAACTAAAGCCAGATGTTTATCCTCCTGCGCTTCCAGAAAGGCAAAACTTGCTCACGGGTGAAATCGTGCCTGCTCATAAGCCAACAAAACGACGAATGGAATTGGAAGGGGTAAAACAAGACATGCAAAATGACATCATCACTCAGGCAGAGTACGAAGATCCTGGTGATAACCGAGCAAAACGACGAAGAGAATTGGAGCAGTTAAAACAAGACATGCAAGATGAAATCATCACTCAGGCAGAGTACGAAGATGAACATCAAGTAATCATGAATAAGTATCCCTTGCGGTAACTAAGTGTTACCGAAAAAAGTCAGGAGTCAGGGGCAGGGAAGCGGAGGGGCTCTCTTAGGAAACCCTATAGATAAATCCTCACACCCTTGAAACAAGGACGTAAGAGTTGCTCCGGGGCAACGCCCTCTTTCAAACATTTCTTTCTTCAACTCCATGAATAAATTCTTACACGAAAAGAACCCACATGGCACGGGGTATTTTCTTCTTTCCCCTGGAGCCCCCCTGCCAAGAACAGCCTCTTCATGACTCCTTTCATACGATTCAGACTTAGCATTTTAGGACTCTTAACATGCCGCCAATCCCTTTTTACTTAGTTCCTCTTATCTTTGTACTTGTAGTTTTGCCGTCTTGCACTGCGGTTTTTCTACGCCTTGTTCTCTATTCCCATCTTGCATATCTACTCCAGAGAGTAAAAAAGCTTATTAGAGAAGGAAAAATTAATCAGGATTTAGAACAAAACCTGGATCAAGAACCAGAGATAATCAAAAGATTGATTACAAGATTTAAAAAGTCTAGTGGTGTTTTAGAGCAGGTTAATACACCGGCTTTAATCGATCAAATCTATAGTCAAGAAAAAGTTAGAGGTGTTTATTGCGAACAAATTGATTACTTTTGCCGGATTTTGCCCAACTTACTACTAGCCTTCGGTTTGTTGCTCACTTTCTTAGGTATCACAATCAGTTTGACTGCACTCAGTTCCACATTTAGTCAGACCAATTATAGCGATGTTAGCATTTTAGTACATAACTTGCAAACACCCCTACAAGGTATGGGCGCTGCTTTCATTGCTAGTTTGGTCGGCCTGTCTTTTAGTACTGTACTGACATTATTTAATTTGAAGTTTAATACCGTCTTGGCAAAGTTCCAGCTTATTAGTTCCCTAGAAGACTATCTTGACAATATTTATCAGCCAACCATAGAGGGTCATAGCCGACTTGATAAAGCAGTCGAAAAAATGGTGTCTCAATTCAGCGACTTTCTAGGCAGATTTGGTGAAACGGTTCGAGAGGCTGTGGAATCTCCTCTCAAAGATAATATCAAAGCAATCCGTGATGCCAGCGTCAAAGCCAGCGATCTTGCAAATGAGGTAAACGGCAGATTATTAGATGCTTCTGGAACTTTAGAAAGAGGAGCAGTTATTTTTCTAGAATCGGCTGAAGTCATTGAACGTACTCAATTTCCTGATAATCTATCAACGTTAACTGAAGGTTTAGCAAATGCACAAAGAGAATTCTCTCATTCAACACTAGTGATGAATGATTCAATGAAGTTCACTGAATCTGCAACCAAATTACTCCATATCTCTGTCGTTGAGATAGGTCACTTGAGTAAACAAACAGCTCAGGTGTTGGAACTAACTCAATCTAGTCAGCAATCTCTCAGTGAAATAATTCCCCAACTCCATCAGGGAGGGCAAATCTTTCAAACAACCGTTCATACTCTTGATCAGTTGCAACAAGGAATTGGAACAAAAGAAAATAGTTTGGGTGATATACAAGTTGAGTTGGCAAAATTGGTAGAAACCCTCAAACAGCATACAGAACAGGTATGCGTGGAAATTAAAGAAGGATTCAATCACTTACAAATACCGATAAAGCCCCAACCACTACCAGTAGAATTTGAAGAAGCTTTAATTGCCTACAAGAATGGAAATTATATTGAAGCAGCTAAAATCATTAATAAATTGATTCCAATATATCCCAAGCAACCACAATTTTATTTGCTTCAAGGAAATATTTATTCCCGATTGAACAACTATGATTTTGCACGAAAAGCGTATGAACTAGCTTTGAGTATATCTTATAAGTTAAAATCCCCAACTTCTAAGGATTTAGAACTTAGAAAAGATGCTGATGCTGGTATAGTGAATATGGATGCTGCTGTCAAAATTGCTAAAAAAAATAGTTTAAATAAATAGGCTGTCCTTAATCTTTCTAGGGAATAATTTAATTCCTAAAGAATTTCTTTATTTTGATTAAAATGATCAAATTTAACTTTAATTTTATGGACACAATTTTCTGAATTCTACAGAAAAAACAGTAAATAAACCTCCAATAGTAAAAATATTTTAATTATGCGCCCTCGATTACGCCAAACAGAATCCTCTGACGACTTCAATATCTGGCCTGCTTTTACAGATTTGATGTCTAATGCTTTCATGATCTTGATTTTGTTGCTGTTACTTGCCCTCGCTCAGTCTTTCAGTTCAAAAGCAGCTTTAGAAAACATAATGACAAATTTACGTCAAAGGAAAGACTTAGTTGGGGAACTGGCAAGACAGGTAAAAGATTTAGGCTTCAAAGCCAATCAAGCTGAGGACTTAAAACAACAGGTCGCAGTATTGCAAGCTCAGGTAAAATCAGCAGATACACCAGCAGGCGCACCACCGATTATTTTGATTCAAAATACAGGAGCATATCAATTTGCTTCAGGTAGGGCAGAATTGCCAAAGGCTTTGACTTCATATGTTTGGGTAAAGTTGGTAGATGAAATTGAATCAAACGCCAAGGCATATCAGATTGATGTAGTAGAAGTGATTGGTCATACTGACGGTCAGCCTAACGGGGGTATCTATAGTAATCTAGATGAAAATTTAGTAAAAGTTGCCAGAGGGCAGATTCCTACTCAAAATCTTCATGCTGGTTCCAATGCTGATTTGGGATTGATGCGCGCCCTAGAACTGGTGAGAGTGCTTCGTTCTATTCAACAGCAAGGGAGCCGATTGAAAGGGCTAGAGTTTCGTGCTTATTCCGCAGCACAACTGATTTCACCCACAGGGGAATTGACTACGAGTAACAAGCAGTCAGATCCAAAACGACGACGTATAGAAATTCGCTTTACTCGTCTGGGTAAAGTGACAAACGTGCAATAATGTTGGGACACTTCTGAGACTTAAAAGTGTCTTGAATCGCCTGTGCTATCCGTCTTTCAGCCTCTAGTCCCGCCTCTTCTTTTGAGATCTCCCCGCCGAAAAGACCTGATTTGCCGTCAAATTCAGGTTTCTAAACGTGTGAGACTGAATTTGGTCATGCCCTCGAAACTGCCTAGCTTGATATTTGCCGTTAATGAGTTCGTGAACGGTGAGTGTGGGAGCCTTTGGAAAACCAATGTGCTTTGCCGCTCCTAGTCCTTCGTAATCCACAACCCAATACTCTGGTATTCCTAGAGCTTGGTACTCCTTCAGCTTTTTTTCGTAGTCCTCACTGGCTGAACTGGGGCTAACGATTTCTATCGCTAATAAGCTGGGACTTTGAAAGACAGCCGTTTGCTTGAGTAATTTGTCAGCCTCAACTCTCGACACGATTGCAACGTCAGGTAGGCGAGAGCTATCATCCTCTGTGCGCTGCCCTGCATCCCTGAAGGTTTCCCACTCGTCTGGGTCGAAATTCTCCTCAATCTCCCGATCCAAGACTTGCTCTAAAAATTTAGCAATCCGGTAATGCAAAACAGTTGGAGGATTCATCTGATGGAGTTCCCCCCGCACAAGTTCATACCGCTCATCGGTTTGAGCGCAAATATCAATATATTCTTCAAAACTGACTCTCGATCTAACTGCTGCTTGTGTCATGGAGATCGCTCCTGTGCCGCTACTGCCTACATCAATGATGGCTCAAATCCTGCCCTCTACACGAGCCTGAACCCCTCACTGAAACATCACAACCCGCGCTGTTTGTGGATGTTAATCCTGGTAATCCTGCCTATGGCCTGGCTCTTTGTTAGCCTTTGGTACTCCGAATTAGCGGCGGGAGGATGTCAACCAAGGCTTGTAGCTGTAGAGCCATGCTTGAAATTCATCCTGATTCATTTGCGATGGCTTCATCATTGCGCGGAACGTCGTCTCGCTGTCTGGCTTGTAGGAGCGGTCCCCCTGATCTGCACTTTGAGTATAGATCACTTCTGTGCGAGGGATGCGATCGCTCTCATAAGCCTCTAGGGCAGATTCAATGCTAGGCGCATGAGCCAGGCACTCGGCAAGTTCACAAGCGTCCTCAAATGCCGTGTTCGCTCCTTGCCCCAAGGATGGTACGACTGGATGAGCAGCATCGCCTAATAGCGTGACTCTGCCTTCGCTCCAGCGTTGCAACGGATTTCTGTCACAGATTGGTCGCTCCACAATGTCTTCTGCAGGGGTCGCCTCAATGATCGCCTCCACAGGTTCTGTCCACCCTGCAAATATCTCCAGAACACGAGCCTTGGCATCTGTCGCCCGTTGACAAACAGAATCGTCTGCCAATAGTGCTCCTGCACTCCAAAAGGTGTAACCCTCACCCACATCGATCAGCAAAAAATTCCTGCCATTGAGTGCTGTGATTAAGGTCGATGAGTTAGGAGACAATCGCTCGTGGGGATACT
Organism: uncultured bacterium; assembly: GCA_964250845.1. Classification (GTDB taxonomy): domain Bacteria; phylum Cyanobacteriota; class Cyanobacteriia; order Cyanobacteriales; family Chroococcidiopsidaceae; genus CAXUIG01. Next base: position 7,152 of record CAXUIG010000215.1, read on the forward strand.
GGATGACGGCACGCCAAGACATACGACCAGCATAGATAGGAGAACCATCACCGATTAGCCTCTGCCTGACGACAGAGTTGATTCCATCTGCCCCAATCAGCAAGTCTGAGTGTACTGTTTTTCCATTTTCAAAATAGACTTCAACACCGCTATTGCACTGCTCAAAACCAATACACCGATGATTGAGATGAATAATATTGGGCGGCAGTACTGATCCGAGGATTGCTTGCAGACGCGACCACTGAATGTTCAACAGGGGTTGCCCGTATTCCTGCATAGTCGTAAATTGCTTTGAGGCGATTTCCTCTCCGGTGCTTCTCTTTAAAGTGAGCCTATTCATTTGGCTGCCTGTCTGTTTCAACGACTCAACAACCCCCGGTTGAATGGCGTCGAGGCTATTCAATCCATTGGGTGTCAAGGTCAGACCCGCACCAATTGGTCGCAAAGCCTGTGCCCGTTCGTAAACTTGCACTTTAAATCCGTGTTTGAGCAGGGCGATCGCAGTCGCTAACCCTCCAATACCACCTCCGATAATGGAAATATTTAAAGGTTCTATCATTTTGCTAACCTATCCATAAGGTTTCTGGATGATTGCCGATGCAATTGTGGCGTTGCACAAAGAGACAATGGCTGGCTACCATCTACACTAGCCTCACTGCTGTGGTGGGTCGCCGCTACCGTTAAGCGTGTCATACGTGGTAGGCGGTGACAACTACAGTGGCATCGGGACTGTATATCACCTCGACCCTGCGATAGGCGGGGTGAGTCCACCAAGCCTTTACCCGGTTTCCCTTGGCGGCAGCAGTACCAATCTTTGTATACCCAGCGGCAGTTAACATTGGCTCAAACTTAATGGTAAACATCGTTCTGTCAAGTAGTCTGGGTAGACCATCAATCCGGTGCTTGTTCAGCGTCATAGCTACCCTGGTAGGTACTCCAGATGTGATAACCAGGTAGTACCAACGCCGCGCCATATTGACTATGGATAACGCCGGGGTAGCTGTCTTCTGCCTCGCTGCCACCAATCCTAAATGACCAGGTGCCTAACCATAGGTAAATACCTGGTATCAAAGCATCGGTGCTGTAGGCAATAGCTTTACGTTCTAACTGCTGTTCTTTAGTCATGAGTTGCCCTCGCAGTAGATAAGACAGACTAATAAGTTAAGTGTAAAGTTACGAGCTATAGCGAAAATCTGAGGTATAGGATTAGTGCAGTGCGAATCACAATGGAAGAGTACTCCGAAAGTCCTGCACGATCGCGAGGGTCTTCAAGTTCCGCCAAGGCTTCCAGAATTGCTATTGGGCTGACGGGATTAAATGCGATCATGCCTAGTCAATAAAATTCTTGCATTCGAAATTCGAAGTTTGAAATTGATCCCACGGAAGACAGCCGGGGGCTTGAAATCAGGACGTTTTGTGTCTGGCACTACGTGCCTCGACCTACTTTTTTCTTTCTTTTCCATTGGCTTTAGCCAGGGGCTTGTACCTTCTTAATGCAATAATTTCGAGTTTCGAGTTTCGAGTTTCTTTGGTCATCTTACATTATACCATACAACACCTACCTTTAGACTAAAATAGCCCTGGTTTTACCGAGGCCAACTGGATGATAGCCGACCAAGTAATGGGAAGTCCCTCACTGGTAAGGATTTACGAGCGGCGCTCGATGCAGTGCTAGCGGGTAAACTAGTTAACCCGGAGCAGAAGTCTAGCATTGGTTGCAATATTAAGTGGAAGCCCGGAAACGAACCAAGCTATTACGGTTAAAGTGAATGACTAATATGAGAAGAAGGCTACTGGTTTTGGCGGTTGGAGCTGCATGCACTAGCTCTGTACTCGGTCTTTTCACTAAGGTTTCAGCCTCGCCCCCGCCTGTATCATTCAAGAACGGCTTAGTTGTCACTACACAAAACCTTGCATCCGAAGTTGGGTTGCAGGTTCTGAAAAATGGTGGCAATGCTGTGGATGCAGCTGTTGCTGTCGGGTATGCACTAGCAGTGGTTGAACCCTGCTGTGGCAATGTTGGTGGGGGTGGATTCATGACTATACACCTGGCTAACGGGAAAAACACCTTCATCAATTTTCGAGAGAAGGCACCATTAGCAGCAACGCAGAATATGTACCTTGATGCTCGGGGCAATGTGATTCGCGGTCTCAGTACCAAGGGTTATCTCGCTGTCGGAGTGCCTGGAACAGTGTTGGGTTTAGACCGGGCACTTTCAGAGTATGGAACCATGACGCGCAGGCAGCTTATAGCCCCTGCTATTCGCCTGGCTGAGCAGGGCTTCGTCTTGCAGCAGGGGGATGTAAATATCCTGCATTCCAATACCACTTTATTTGCGACTCAGCCTAATGTCGCTGCAATCTTCTTGAAAAACGGCAAGACCCCCTACCAAGTTGGCGACCGTTTGGTACAGAAAAACTTGGCTAATACTCTGAAGCTGATTGCACAAGGACCGCAGGCTTTCTACAAAGGGTCTATTGCTGATGAGTTGGTGAAAGCTAGCTCACAAAATCATGGGATTCTGACTAAAAAGGACTTTGCCGACTACACGGTGGCAGAAACGCAGCCTGTGAGCTGCAACTACCGAGGTAATGAAGTGATCTCGTCTCCACCCCCCGGAGGTGGCACTGTTCTTTGTCTGATGCTTAATATCTTGTCAGGCTACCCGCTTGGAAAACTAGGGTTCCGCTCGCCTACCAGTGTTCAACGCCTGCTGGAAACAATGCTGTACGCTTATGCCGACCGGAATATTTACTTGGGAGATCCGGACTTCGTCAAAATTCCCCAGCAGCGACTACTTTCTAAAGAATATGCGGCCTCGATCCGCAATCAGATCCCTCAAACTGGTGCTATCCCACCCTGCAAGGTCTACTCTTGTGTAACTACAAATGAGGGTGCTCACACTACCCATTACTCGATTGTAGATCGCTATGGTAATGCAGTAGCAGTGACCTACACGATTAACGCTTATTTTGGAAATGACTTGATTGCTGGCAACACAGGCTTCTTCCTCAACAACGAGATGGACGACTTTACTGCCAAGCCCGGCGTGCCTAATAGTTTCGGCTTGGTGCAGGGTACCAAGAATGCGATCGCACCCGGTAAGCGCCCCCTCAGTTCCATGACCCCAACCATTGTCTTGAAAAATGGCAAAGTCTTCATGGTCACAGGTAGCCCTGGGGGTTCAACGATTACCACGACTGTTCTACAAGTTATCACCAATGTGATTGACTACGGCCTAAATATTCAAACAGCCGTAGATACTCCTCGCTTCCACTACCAGGGGCTACCCAATTTAATTCTGACCGAACCAGACGCCTTTTCACCTGATACCGTGCAGAAGCTATCGCAAATGGGATTCAATTTCGATAGTCACAACAGAGTCTTGGGTGCGGCTGAGTCTATCTTAGAGGACCCTACAACTCGGTTACTGTATGGTGCTAATGATAAGCACAGACCTGCGGGCGCTGCTCTTGGTTACTAATATTACAATACTGTGGAAGCGAAGAGCTAGCCAATAACTAGGGAAAGCCAAAAGGGCTAAATCGATCACCCGTGTCGTAGAACTGTAGCCTTCCAAAGCCAAGAAATTGACCATGGGACTTAGCACCTGCTGGAAATGCCGTAACACCAAATAGGTACACACCGTCAAGGGGATTTCGATGTGGAGACAGGCTAATAGTGATTATTTGTCCAGGCGGAACGGGTGGGTCAAATGTGATAGAAATTTTTTGGGTCTTTTTCTCCCGTGTCGCTCCAGCAAGTGAGAGCCTCTGTCTTGTATCCCCCCCTGTCTCCACAAACGCTTTGGTGGATTTCAAGTCAAACCTAATTGCCACTGTTCCCTCTGTTTGGTTGATCGTTACCCGCTGCAAGGGTTCTCCTGCATTTGCAGGGAGACTGAGGGTGAAATAGTAAGTCGCAAAAGGTGAATAGGCTTCTTTAAAGCTGCTAGTCGCTGAAATAAGTTGTGGAGGATAGGCAAAATAAACGGTGCCATCTGCCAACTGAACCGCTTGAGTGGAGGCAGTAGCAACTGCCGACATAGCAAGGGTTGTGGCTACTACACTTGAAACGTAAGCGTTCAGGGGGGGGAAGTGGTCGCTGTGGAATTGACCCCCGGTTCTGA
>CAXUIG010000216.1:0-11206 GCA_964250845.1 uncultured bacterium
ATGCCCTCTCTGTCTCAGCAGCAAGTAGCTTGATTAGGTGACCGGCGCTCTAGCAACAGAGGTCGCTTACGCTGTCGGAAGATATTCCGGTTTACCAGCATTGTCATCGCTGCTGCGATCAGCGGTCCCACTGTAGTTTTATTGTTCGGGTTCATCCGAAAAATTACTAACTGCTTGCCATCAAGGTCTAGTGGCATGGTGGTTTTACCGCAAAATGCCGGGAGAGCACTTGGGACCATGAAGCGATTAAACAAAAGACTAGCAGTTGAGGCAATTGAAGCCGCAGTTTCAGGACTCTTACTCGTACTAAGATACTGGTCAAAGGCTATACGTGTCCAACTAGACATCTCGGCAGCATCAAGTCTTTCAAGCAATTGGTCTGGGTTAGAAAGCCAAGTTAATAATTTCTGACAAAGGACTACATCAGCTTGGTCAGGTGATGATTTTGCTAACATCATCACGGCTTGCGCTAGTTGATCGCCAGATTCGGAGAAATAATTACCACTGCTAGAATTATTGTCAGACAGCTTGAGATTACGGTTAAGGACTTCAGCGATATCTCTAGCGGCTTCGGGAGAGGCTTCGGTGGATAAGAAGTCTAAAATATTGCAGACGCAAGTGTCAGGAGAACCAGGTGAGTAAACTGAAACAGAGTAATCATTCTGGTCAGCATAAACAGCGATTTCTCCACTCGGAGGTGGATCTTCATGGCCCTTAAAGTCATAGTAAATAACTGGAAAGCCCTGGTCAATAGCAGAACGTGTAAGCGGATTTATCCCAAAAGCCGACTTGCCGGTTTCGGGTGCCCCAAATAAAATAATATTAGCCTGAGCGTTGGGCAAATAAGTTGTGGCTGGGTCAGTTGGTATATGAAGAACCTTTTTGCCATCAATTACAAGAGTACCAATTCCTTTAGGCGTACCGATGTAGAGAGCAAATTTATTATATTCTTGTTTTTCAATTTGCTCACAAGCTATTTGCCGTGCTGCATTTCTTTCCCTAGCACCACCTAAAGCACCTCGCGCTAACACCATTTTATTTCGCCTGCTGCCACCACCTGTAATTGAGCTATAAAGCATCAGCGCTAGACAACCCAGTAGTAACAGACCAGGCCCAGAGAAGATAGTAGGAGATAAATTTGTGAATAGCTCTTTGATTTGAGCGGCTTGAGCGGATTGAGTTGTCGTATGGTGCGGATAATACTGGTGGGGCATAGAAGGAGGATTCACAACTTATATCTAAGAGGAGCCCTCATAAATAAATGCCCAGCCGTCAACTAGGTTATTTATGGTGCGCCAAGAGTTCTTCAACACACGGCTGGGCATTTATTTTTGTGGAACATTCTAAGGCCGTGAAGTGTTCGATTTTATCTTGATCAAGTTGCTGGCAGTATCAATCGGAATTTTACAATGCTGAGCCAGCGTATTGGCGAAGCTAAACGCTCCTCCAGTTCCACATATGACCTTCCAATCCCCAAGCTCTTTCTTTAACACCGATTCTCCACCTGTATTCTGATCGTGGACACTAGCTAGAGCATAACCATCCGCAATAGCCAAAATGTCTACTTGAGGTCGCCAGTGATACTTTTGCTCGTTTAGCAATATAGCTTTTTTAATTTGTGTCGATTCAGCGGCCTGGTCGATAGTCTGCTCTTGGGCAATCTCAATCCTTGGCTCTGAGCGATTTGACCCCATAGCCTCAACTAGAGTTGGAGTTGTAACCACAACTAATCCCAACAGACTCAGTAATAAAAACCCTCGGTGTTTCCAGTTAGTAAACACTATTTTACATCCTGAACTAATTGTTAGTTTATCAACCGATAGACTTGAGGACTTGTTCCATTGTAAGGGCTATCATCATAGCTAAAGTTAGAGTTGCCGTGCAAATCAAACTCAGCCCGGCTGGAACTGTTAGAAATTGTGCGAGTACAACCATCAGTTTCACAAAAACCAATATGCTGGTGGCTACCACCCGCATCAACTAACACAATGTCTCCAGGTTTAGCATCAGCGATATCAATTTTTTGACCGCGACCATTGTCCAAAGCAGCTTTGCCCTCAAGCACGCTTAAAGTACCATTGGCAAGAGGTGCATAGCCAGCATTCTCTAAAACATGGTTGACTGCGTACATGCAAGCGTTGTTTCCCCCATCCGTGTTAGGGACATTAGCGGTGGAAAAGTCGCCTACATTGTTGATAGCAGTTACAATTTTTGAATTTGATTCTCCTCCAGTCGCGGCTGTTGCTCCACTTGAAGCTGAAGTCTGGGTGCTGTTATTAGTTGCCGGAGCCGGTGTGTTCTGTGCCTCGATCTGAGTAATTCTATCCTGATATTTCGCAGGAACACTAATATTAGGAGCGCTAAAAGCAGATATAATCACCATTTCCCCCTCTTTGGTTGAACTCGGCAGGGGGATTGGCCCAATGAAAAAAGGTGAGCAGCTTTTACCAATAATTGGATAGTTAACGCAGACTCGTTTGTACAAGGCCTCATCGGCGGTGCCTGAAGATTCATTAATATTGGTGACAACTATTTTTCCAAAATCTGCTCCGAAAACAGCTCTACCTGCCGGTTCCTTACCACCATTCAAGATGGCGAGAGGGCCAAACCCCCCTTTTACCTGCTGATCTCCAGACGCCCAACGCTTGCCATGCATTGGGCCAGAGGCACCTAATAGTGGATCGCTCAGTTCTAGATAAGGGCAGGATTCTTGGGCTGAGCAGGCTACTGGTTTTGTCTGACCCTGCTGATTGATGCTGCCGCTAATGAAATAGCTAGCATCAACTTGAGGAGTGCCATGTTCCGCTTTTCCCCAAGGCAGATCCATCTTGGCGAGTGTTACTCCCCCAATATTTAGAGGTGTTGGAAATTGACCGAAAGAAACCTGGCCCAGACCTGGCACTTGACTAATTAAGCTCTGTTGCCAGTCAGCGAACTTAGCCAAGTAGGTCTGGCTGAGGCCAGGAATCGAATCAATTGAGTACTGTGTCAGATCGAGTTGCTTCAGGGGTGTGTCAGCGAAAGTGGGGTTTTGTTGTAGGAGGTCGGCAATTGAGCCAGATGCATCCACCCCGGTTTTTGCAGCTAAATCTTGAAGGGGCTGCACTTCGCTCAAGTTCATATTGCCTAGATCTGGAATTGCCTTGACCAAAGAGGCGGGAGTTTGCCATTGCGTTAGTCCCAGATCATTTAGCTTCAAATTTTGGATTGAATTCCCTGTCAGTCCAGAAATATCGTCAAGACTAAAAGCGCCAAGGTGAAAGCTATCCTCAACGTCGCCCAACATCGTTAACTGATCGGCGGTCTGTCCACTAGCCCAAGACCGGCTCGGGTTCCAGCCAATTTGTTTAACTAAATCCGCTGGCAATTGAAATTGACCAGATTGTTGGATTGGTGGTAGCTCCGACCAACTGAGCTGGGAAAAATCAGGTGTCAATACCTGCTGATTGCCCACGTTTTTAGTCACCATAGGGATAGTACCTGACTGAGCAAATGCTCTAGCCTCGCCGCATAGGGTCAAGGCTAGAGCACTCAGGAAAAACCAGGCAATTATTAAACATAGAAATTTATTCATAATTCAAATGAATCTCCTGTTTATCGCACTTATCCGAACCGGATTGTCACTAATTCGAGTTAGATGGAGATTGTTGTCATTGAACTAGGCTTTTCGTCAATTGAAGAACTAGAAGAATTAACGTTAACAGAATTATCTTGGTGAGTACTGACTAGATTTTGACTCGGTTGTGCTCCCAAGGTAAGAAAATAGTTGAAAACTGAAGGATTTAATTGAGAAGCGCTCAAAGCCGAATGAATGCTTTCACCTCTACGCAAGTGAGAGAGCGCTGCTTGAGCTTGCTCCCAAATCTTACTGCCCGGCTTGATTTGACCTGTTTGGATACCCGCAAGTAATCCAAATGCCAGGGTGGTAGCGTTGTTAGTTAACGGGAGAGAGCTTACAGCATTGGTAGAACTAGGAGGAAATTCAGATTGAACATCAGTATTTTTCTTTAGAGGCAACAATTTCTCGTAATAAAGCGGACAGCCGTGTTTCGAGTTATCTGTGGTGCGCCTAGAATTATCCATGTTGACGGCTGTCCGCTTTATTACAGAATCATCTCGGGGCTGGACTGGTAGAGCCGGTACACTAGGAACAATTTTATTTGAATTAACATCTTGAGGAGGGATATCGGTGGACGTAGGTGTACTCGAATGTCTGGACCAGGTATCTGAAAGCAGTTGAGGTGGTCTTGATGAATCTGATAAGATATCCAGATTAGAGAATTCTGACAATCCCGCTATCGGGACTATTTTAAATAGATAAGTTTTTCGACCTGATACTCCTTGAGCCCTGACTGTCAGTAAAGTTCCTCCATCAGGGCTATGAGTTATATGGCGAAAATTAATCCATTTGATCTGGTGCAAATGCACCATTGCTGCATCTTCATCACTGCATCCCTCCTGTTGCTGTTGTTGTGGCTGTTGAGGAGTCCATTGGCATAAGTTCCCATCAAAACTTAAACCAATTTGTGACAGGTCATCAAGCCAAACTTTTTTGATTGTTTCCCCTTGGGGAAGACTAATATTTATCCCCGAACCGGGTCCAAGCTTTAGCTGTATAAGAGAGCTGTTCACTCCCTGAGCTTGGCTACTGTATACGATGCGGACAGGTGAAGCCTCAGCCGGACTAACTGGCAACAAAAAGCCGAGAGCTAGAGGCAAACAGTATCTAAACTCCATGACATTCTACGCTAAAGTGAAAAAGATTGTTTAACATAAAGGCGGACTGGAGTCCCCTGCTCAAGGGAAAAATAAACGTTTTGGAAGGGAAAATTCTGCCTAGCTGTTAATGTATTTAAAGCAGACAATCCCAAGTTGTTACTGCCTATTCCAGTCGAACTAGCCGCATTACTTAACATTGACAAAAAACTGCTCCCGGTTTTTGGACCATGAAATTTAGCTTGTAACGAGTCTCCTTTCTTATTCAAAACTTGAATAGCATTAGATGGCAAGGGGGTGGGAGATAATTGAAGTTGGCCATTTATATTTAAGTTTACTGATACCACCGATAATGACAAAAAACCGTTAGTGTCGGTATTAAGTATTTGTGCGGTTAAATAAGAACCCTGTGGAATTACTGCTGATTTACTATCTGCTGACTCTAGAGCTTGAGTTACTTTTATTACTAACGTCTGTGATTGTAAGCTTTGGGAATTACTCCATCTTATTGTTGTATCCACACGTCCCTCACCTTGCGTACCAAGGATGAGCTGCTTAGAGGGATCAGATGAATTGAGCTGAGGCTGGTACTGCACTCCGCTTTGGACTTGAGCTGTGATCTGAGCTGGTTGAGCCAACTGGGCTGTCGTACCAGTAAGAGTTCTTAATTGTCCATTACCTGTGTTGTGGAATGGGACATCGCTAGTCGTTATCCCAGCTCTTACTTGAACAGCATCTTTTCGCGTTCCAGAAGATGTGCTACCAAAACTACCCTCCGCCGCAGCTTCATTCCATTCCTTTTGCGGATCTGGAGTTGGGGTTACAAAAACTCTTGACATTACTGGGCAACCCTCGTTTAGGGTGTCTGTATGTCCCGTAGAAAAGCTTGTTGTTAAGGGTTGCCCAGTAATGTCCAGACATTCTCTCGGGGGAGGAGCTGCAAGTTTTGGTGTAGGAGTAAAACTTGTCGGCGGCCTTTCATTCAGAGTACGCACATATGACGATACCACGGGTGGAGGAGTATAGTCGGAACCTGACGTAAAAGGAGCGTTATATCTTGTGGTAGTTCTCTTATAGACGGGAGCGATAGGAGCAGGAGCGACAGTAGCAGGAGCGACTTTGGCGCCTGGAGAAACCTTGGAGATAGAAGCCTGCCGTTTAGTTGTCGCTGGGTGGTTCCATTTTTCGATTTCCGAGCCTTGCTTTCCAACCATAACTTCGGTTTGAAGCGTTCCGTTTTGAGTTTGGGGATCGGGAGTACTTGCAGGTGCGGTCGATGGAGGTGGGGTTGAGGTAACTACTTTGGTCCCACTCATCATGCCTTGTGTTACCCCAAATACAATCAACAATATCAGCCCCACCAAAGTAGCCGCAATTAGTAGCTTTGGTAGAGGCAACATCCACAGGGGATTTTTCTGAGAAAGGATATTGAGTGGGAGGTCAGCCTCTTGTTCAGCAGTCTCTGTTGGCTCGGATGATTTTAAAGTCGTTTCAACAGGAGTAGTAGTAGGAGCTGATAAAATGTTGCCGGTGCCAGAATCACCTGAATCAGATTCAACTGGAGCCGAGCTGTTATTGAAAGCAGCATATTTTAATAAATGTTGGTCGTCGGGCTTGAAATCGTGAATATCACTAGACATCTTTCTTACTTGACTAAATCTAAGTCGGGCATTGAATATATCAATAGCCCGGCTTTTCTAGCGTTAAAGATTGCTGAATCCAGAGGGGTTGGATTCACAGGCATTTTGTAAGGATCAACGGCTTCGAGGAAAATATCTTTATTGAAAGGGAGTGCATTCACTCCTAAGTTATCTCCATTCTCAAACTTTACCAAAGTAGCAACCAGGGGTACTTTCCACTTTCCCGGAGCAATTTTTTGAGGTAGACAAACTCCCTGTGGGCTAATGATTATTCTAACTTGGGTCCCACTATTTTCTTCAAAGATAGACTGGGGAGTAAGCTTGGCAATTTTTTCGAGTGCGGGGCGGCGAAAGGATTCATCCAGCCCAAAACCAGCGCTCCATGTAAGTGAGGCAATTTTGTTGCTAGTGCTAGATATTTTAACTCCTGGATCTTTTTGAGGTGGGTCCCCTGGATTTGAAGAGAAAACACTTCCCGTCCAATTGAATAGTCCTCCCAATTCACTACGGACATATTCTCTAATTGCTTGTGGAGAGCGCTCGTCATTACCAATCGGGCTCACATTCAGAGAATAACCATCAACAGTCTCTACCAGATTTGGGGTCTTTTGCTTCGCAATTGAGGCAATCCACAATAATTCACAGGCGTGCATGAAAAAACATAATAAGCCAACTACTGAAGCTCCAATTACAAATCCTGGGATTAGATAAAGGTTTTTTGATTCAATCATTTTAAAACCTCCGATAATGAAATGTTTTCATCAATCCGAGCCCCGGTGAAATTTGCTCCTTTTAAAGAGGCCCCGCGTAAATCAGCTCCCCTCAAATCAGCTTGCTTAAAGTTGCATCCGCTAAAGTCTCCTCCCTGAAGATTAGCTGCTCGAAGATTGGCTCCATAAAAGTTACACCCGCTTAATTTTGCTTGAGTAAAATTGGCCCCGCCTAGATCAGCCTTAACAAAAGATGTGCTGAATACAAAAGCTTGACCAACTGACCTGACTAAGGTAGTAATTGCTCCTAATCCGAGCAGGATAGCGATTCCTATTGCTATAATGCTGTCTAGCTTAAAATCATCCTTCATAAAATTAGCAAACGATAACGACAAGTAGGCTCCGCTCCCTAACCAAAGGGTTAGAAACGCCAGAAATCCTCTCACACCTTGCCTAACTATTACCCATACTTTTGGGTCAGCCTGTCGAGAGGATTGAGCGATTTCAGTCGGTAATGTACTTCTCCTCTCCAGGAGAATTAGGGAGATGAGGAGGTACAACAAAATGACTTGAGCCAATACGAAAGCTGATTCAAATGCTGAAGGTACAGATATTATTTGCTCTAAAGGTTGAAACATCTCGTCCAAGTAGGGAGAAATCTGGGCAGTGATTACGAGAGCCAAGCAAATCACAACCAGTAAACAGAGTGGCCTGACCAAAGAAAACCCACCAATAACTTCCCTGAAATTGCTACCTCGAAGATTGCAATAGCTAAAATCTGTACCTCTTAGATTATACCACTCCCGTTGATTATATGAAGAGAAGTTAGCTTGTTCGAGTGACCGAGAGGTTAATCCAACGCCTTGCAGCCAGAACTTACCACCCTGTTCTAATGCTTCACTTAGTCGGACTAACACTTTCAATATTTCGATAATTAATAAATATTTCTGAGGCATACTTCTACCTATTTATGATGAACCTTACCAGGCTAGATATACCTACGAACAACCCAAGCGCACTCCCTGAGCCAATAATAAAGGCAAATATAGGGTTGAGCACGCCCATAATTAGTGGGACAAACAAAGGGTCAGCATCAGCAGCTTGTGCTAGGGAAACTACTGTGGCAGCGGTCAACAAATTAAAAACAATGATGATGATGGCAAAGCCAGCAAACCCAGAAATAAAAAAATTGACTCCCTTGGTATCAATGGGCAAGAGAGTGAGCGAAATCCAAAGCGGACCAGTGGAAGCCCAAACAGCTAGAAGAATGCCAGATAAATAGTGAAAGCCTCCGGCTGATGCCCAAAGCAATGAGACAATTGTTCCTGTAGCCGCCACTTTTAAGAAAACAAGTGGGTCGGCTCCATTCCCTGGCAATCCAGTTTGATTCCCTACGGCTTGTTTTGCTAAATCTAAGGCAACGCCTGATGCATTTTGGTAACATTGATTTTTTAAGTTTGACGAGGTCAGAATATCACATTTTGATGATTCTTGGCTGTAGTAACGTTGATATGCATTGACTAACTCGCGGTTTTGAATTTGTTGTTTTATCAGGATATTGCTTCCGGTTATGTTCAAGATGCCATTGGCAACATTGTAAGTAATTACCTTGCCAAAAGTTGTGGACTCTGCCAGCAATTGTCCGTGATTAAAAAACAGGATAGCCACAGCTAAAGGCCACACGGCTTTTTGCCAATGAGTTGGATTATCATATTGATGGATAACATCTCGTGCCCATGCTCCTGCCCAGATCACAAAGCCTAATACAACTAGAGGCGTGGTGGCTTTAATGATGGCATCATAGATTGGACTTCCCGCCGACACCCACTCTGACCACAAATGATCAGCGCCACTAGCCGCCGCCGCACCAGCCGCCGCCGCCGCTTTTACAGCAGCAGGGCCGGAAATTCCGCCCAGGTTGCTCACCGTATTGCCAGGGGCGGGGTTAATTGGCGCAGAGGGAAAGGGCGCACCATTAGCTTGTGCCACGATCAGATTCAAAAGGTTACTCATGGCGTATTCCAGAGTTGAACATCAAAGGCGGCTTGGGTCATGTAGCTAGTTGCTTCGTTATGGCTTGCTTGTTCTAAATCCCGCCTTTGGGTATCAAGGGTGCCAGAAATATTAGCCAGATTCATGTTCGCTGCTGCCATCTGCAGTGAAGCTTGTTGTGTTTCAGCTTGCAGCGATTGCTGGATGCGCGAATTGGCCAGGTTTTGGTGACTAATTTGGCGCATGATGTCCTGAGTAATGTTACTCTGGTTGGCAATTTCGTCCGATTGCTGAATATCGGTCATCGCCTGGTTAGTTTGTTGATCTTCAAGCCCCATCTGAGTTTGACCAGGTTTACCCAATACCCATTCGGAAGTATTCTGGCTGGATTGACGCTCAACTTCATTTTTTGCATCCTGGCCTTGCAGTACAGGGTTGACTCCGATTCCAGGATCTGACTGACCGACAGTCGTTTGTACTTGGTCAGCAACTTCAAACGGATCGGGAATTCCTAGCGCTCCACTGGCATCTTTAAGAATTTGTTGAAGATTTCCACTCTTTATTGTGCTTACCGTGTCTGATATTTGTTGTAGGTATTGATTAGCTAAATTGTTATATTGATTGAATGTATTGATTAAATCTGCTATGCTTGTATCGGCCATAGCGTAATTAGTCAGGCCCAGGAATATAGCAGTACTGCCACCTAGTATTAAGAGGAAATGACGCTTAGAGTTTGGCGATAGTCTAAATTTTATTTGCATTGTTCTTTGTCCGAATCAAAGATTGAATTAATTTCACAGCTCTTGACTCCTGCGATTACTTGAAGCCAGATAATAGCCGAATCTGCCTGCCGCTTCGTATTTGTCGCTATACTCATCATCAAAACGCTGTCTCGCTTCGATTTCTGGTCTATTGTTAGCAGTAATACCTAACAAGTTGTAGGCCGGGTAAAAGCGACTTGGTGTGATCAACCCATCATCATCCACTAGCCAACGGCTAAAGATTTCTTGCGAACTAGGAGCAAAGCCATCTTCTGCATTCGGGGCAATAATATGGCGGGGATAGCCGAAAATTCGCTCGTAGCTAGTCAGAGCCGCCGCCGCCACCCGCCCGATAATTCTGACGCTCTGGTTTTGGAGAATTTGGCTAGAAGCAGCACATTTAGACAAGATATCAGGGTCTTGGGTTGCCATCAGGATAGACATGCCTGCTCCTCTACCTGTTGCATGCAAGATTCCGGCGCTATGAGCCAACTCATTGAAATCCAGTAGCACTGAAGCTTCATCAATATAGAACAGGCTGCGGGGGGCACTCAGAGCACTCCGGGTGGCAACAACCTGAGCTGATGCCCCTAGAATGCCTGCTTCCTCATTAGAAGAAAGATCCCGCAAGGAGAATAGTTTTAGTCGCGATTTACGAGCATCAAATCCAGATGGGCGGCAGATTGCCTGGCCGAAGGGGGAGGAGAGCCAATAGCGTAATCGCAATTGGATGTGGTTAAGCGCCCTGTCTATATCCGTACCGAAATCAAGTAAGTTTAAGCGCTCCTTGTCAAAGAAGGTAAGCAAATCTTTAAGTACTGGCCAGTCCTGCCATGCAGGCGAACCAATGCCCCCGGACAATGCCGCATAACATCGCTTACAAATTACTGGGTCGGCATAAAACATCGTTACTCCCATCGTTACAATGGACTCAATTGCATTAATCGGCAGCGGTTCCGACTCGCGCCGGTTGTCGAGAATTAAACTCAATACCACATTTATTGTGTTCTTGTAAAAACTTTGGAGTCTTTCTGATTGAATTTCTTTTGGAAGATGACGAACATCAATTAGTTCGAGCAGGTTATTTGAATTTTTGCCAGGATCAAATTCTACTCCTCCCAAGAACTTGACTAACCACTTGTAGGTCGAAGTCCCATTCCCTTTTGGCAGATCAACGATGGTAATCGTCATTCCTTGCGCCATCGCTGGAATTAGGAAGGCCCCCGCCACCATCACTGACTTTCCAGAGCCAGAACGACCAATTATAACCCCATGACGCGGACTCCCCAGATCATCTTCTAAGGCCACACAAATCGGGCCACCGCCCTTTTCAGGGCATGGTTCAAAAACAGCCAATTTTGGGTAACAAAGCAGGCGAAAGCTAGCC
>CAXUIG010000217.1:0-11173 GCA_964250845.1 uncultured bacterium
AAGATATTTATGTATACTTAATTTTTTTACAACTCATTTAGGACTGCTATAGATATTCTCACCGTACTCGGCTACCTGGCTGACCGAGGTTGGGACACTGTTTGAATTCGTTGTCGTGGTCGTCGCTGCTGGAGTGGCATTGCCTTCAGAACTTTCGTTGTCAACTTCAGCCTTTTGTGCAACATTCTCGTCTTTGTCAATCTTAGATTGGGCGCTTACGGTTTGACCATTTGGGGAAGAGAAGCTAGTAGAGTGGGTGGCAAGGCTTACGGTGGGCAGAATGTAAGGATTCAGGTGTTGAAACCCTTGCCTGGATTGCATTTCAGATCCGTACTTCTAGAATAAATAAGTTGATATTCTCAACAAGCAACGAGAAATGGCCATTCCACCGATTCTTATTGAAAATTAAAAAAAGCTGAATTATCCTCCAAACCTTTACGGGAAAAGCTTTTCAGTCATTTCCCCATTACCTGAATCCTTACGGCAGAATTAGCATCCCCGCCAGAGTCATCCCCAAAATGGCGGAGGTTTTTGAGAGTGTCATCTAATTTTATTTCCGTGAAAGCAGTAGTTTTTGTGCTCTGAAGATTTCACTTTAGATCTCAAAAGTCAAGAACTTGAAAAGATCGGCACTGCTGCCAAGCCCATTTATCTCTCAACCGCGAGAAGACCCCCACTATAACGGTGAGCGCTTAGGTATTGATCAGGCAAAGCCGACATCAATAACGATGCGAGACGTTTAGTGGGGGATGAATCAAAGGAATGTTGCCTAAAAAATCAGGCCCAAGCCTTAACAACACAGATCTCAAGCATGGCACCGACAGATAACCTAAAAGAGGCTTGGGCCTGATTTTTGGCATCGGCTCTTAAGGACAGGGGTTGACGGCGCACAGCAGTTCTGAGAAAATGGTTGTATATCAAGCAAATTGTCACAACTGCCGAGATAAAAATCTGAGTATCGCTCAAGGCTTAGATTTATTCTAAACACCTACACATAGAATAATATGTTTCAAATTAGGCGAGAATGCCATACAGCACAGGCACTTTCAATATAAGAGTGAAATTTTTATTCACCTAAAGTGATGAGACGATATAGCAATCATTAGTGATTGGACAGACTGGTCAAGTGGGCTTGATGATTGAGTAACCGAATGAAAATATGAAGGTGTGGATTGGACTGTGCTGAGACTCGGATTGAAGCAGAGTTTTATCCTAACTTAGTAGCAATTTTCTAGCAATTACTCTAGGTGAAAGTCCCGGCTGCGGAATGTAGGCTATAAAAGCGCTCTTTCAGTCGGTAATTTTCAAATCTAAGCAAATCTTTTCAAGTTCTTGACTATTGTTGCCTAGAGTGAAATTACTGCATCCAGATTCAAGAAATTACACGCTATGAAATCTTCAAAATCAATTATTCTGACAGCTGCTTTTATCGGTACTTTAAACCTTGTTGGATTAGCACGAACCGCGCACGCCAAACAACTACACCCCCAGGCTGCCTTCATATCCCAGCATTCTAGCAGTACCCCAATCACTGAAGCCAATGACGGGTATGGAGAGGCCAATGATACAACAGTTGCCATTGAAAATACCAAACAGTCTCAGGCCCGAGCCATGGCTCCTTCTAACAGTCTGATTAAAGTTGCTGAGGCGAGGGACGAAGGTAATGGCGAAACTAAGTATGATCCCAATGAGCAACAGGAATCAGCTCTACTACAATCCCTGGCTAAAATTACGCCTCAGCAAGCTGCCGAAACAGCTCGACGAGGCCAAGAAAGCCGCGTCAAATTGGAAAATGAAAATGGTAACCTGGTCTATGCCGTAGAGATTGGCCAGCAAGAAGTCAAAGTGGATGCTGGCAACGGCAAGGTTCTCTACACCGAGAATGCTAGCCAAGAGGATGAGAAGAGTGAAGCCGCTCACCCACGCAGTAGTATTCAAGTCCCTGGAAGTAGCGATAGTTTTAGTTCGAAAGTGCCTAGCATTTCACCGCTGATAGACCCAACACCAGCAGAAGTGCAATCGCCTAGCCTACAAAATTACGGGGTCTAACCAGAGCCACTCCATCTGCGTAGCTAAGTGCGATTACAATTTTTAAACTCTAGCTTCCGTGGATGCTGGCTCGCTGACTGACGAACTATACACCAAAGCCAAAGTCTTAACTGAGCGGGATAGAACTCGTCAGCCGACTGCGTCAGGGCTCTACATTTACTATTGTGATTCCGCTTGACCCGCCCCAGGAGGTTCTGTCTGGCTAACCGGATTCTGCTCGCCGAAGACGAACCCCGCATCACCGCCTTCCTGGAAAAAGGGCTGTGGGCGTCGGGGTTCACTACCTCAGTAGCAAAGGACGGTCATGAGGCCGTTCTCATGGCTCAAAGCGAGGATTTTGACCTCCTAATCCTTGACATAGGTCTCCCTGGCAAAGATGGTTGGATGGTGTTGTCGGAATTGCGAGGCCAGGGTGAACAGTTACCGATTATTATCCTCACGGCTCGTGACGACGTGAGGGATAAAGTTGCCGGACTTGAGGGTGGGGCTGACGACTACGTGACGAAGCCCTTTCGGTTTGAAGAACTGCTGGCGCGGGTACGGCTGCGGTTGCGCGACAAACGCTTGCCCAGACGGCAGGAACAAATGGTTTTGAGAGCGGGCAACATTGTCCAAGACTTGCTTACACACCGGGTCTGGGTAGGCGATCGCTTAGTCGAGCTATCTGCCAGAGAGTTCACTCTTGCAGAGCTCTTTCTCCGTCATCCAGGGCAAGTGCTGAGCAGAGAGCAGGTTCTAAGTCACGTCTGGGGCTACGACTATAATCCTGGCTCCAATATCGTTGATGTTTACGTTGGTTACCTACGCAAGAAGCTAGGCGGCAACTTGATCGAGACAGTCAGAGGCATGGGCTATCGCCTCCGAACATGAAAGTTTTCTCATAAATTCTTCATCTAAATTTCATAAAGAATTATTAAGCTTAAACACAAGCAATCACTGTAAGAGTTGGCTGCATCCCAAATGCGACGCGTTCTTTCGGCTGCAAATAATCACTTTGTGAGAAGAGGAGAAAATGGCAATCACAGATCTCAAAGCCAAACAGTCGATTACCAACGACCTAGTGGCGTCCTTAGTTGTGTTTCTCGTCGCTCTGCCGCTGTGCATGGGAATTGCGATCGCTTCGGGAGTTCCTCCGGCTCTGGGATTGATCACCGGAATGGTGGGCGGAATTATTGTCGGCCCGATTGCAGGCTCACCGTTGCAGGCAAGCGGACCGGCGGCTGGGCTTGCGGTCATCGTCTGGGAACTGGTTCAAAAGTACGGCATTGAAATGCTCGGACCTGTTCTTATCCTCGCGGGCCTGATCCAATTACTAGCGGGGGTGTTCAAGCTTGGCGCAGTTTTCCGCGCCATATCTCCTGCCGTGATCTATGGGATGCTCGCAGGAATTGGCGTGCTGATCTTCGCTTCCCAATTCCACGTAATGTTCGATCACAAGCCCCAGGCTCACGGACTCGAAAACCTAATTTCCATTCCTAGCGCAATTTACAAAGCCATCTTTACCAGCGAGGGAAGCAGCGATCGAATTGCTGCCATTGTGGGCATAATTACCATCATCACCCTCATCCTCTGGGATAAGTTCAAGCCCAGAAAATTGAATTTGCTGCCTGGAGCCCTCATCGCTGTAGTGGTTGCAACCACTCTAGCAACTGTGATGAAGCTGCCTGTTCATTACGTTAATGTACCGAATAATCTGGCCGAAACGATTCATTTCCCGACTCTGGAGAGCTTGCAGCGCCTCTTGTCGGCACCACTGCTGATTAATGCAACTGCGATCGCCTTTATTGCCAGTGCGGAAAGCCTGCTCTCGGCGGCGGCAGTAGACCGGATGCACCAGGGACCAAGGACTAATTTTGATCGCGAACTGGCAGCGCAAGGCTTTGGCAACATGATTTGCGGCGTGCTTGGGGCGGTGCCGATGACGGGTGTGATTGTCCGCAGCTCTGTGAACGTGGAAGCTGGGGCAAAAACCAGACTCTCCGCGATTCTGCATGGAGTGTGGCTGTTAGCTCTTGTTGCCGCCGCGCCTTTTGTGCTCAAGCTGATTCCCACATCCAGCCTGGCGGCGATTCTGGTTGTCACGGGCTATAAGCTGGTGAAAGTGGATAAAATCCGCAGTCTGCAGCGATACGGGCGCCTGCCTGTGTTTATCTACTTTGCCACCTTGGGCGGGATTGTCGCTAGCGATCTGCTCACCGGCGTGCTGCTCGGGATTGTGCTCTCAGCGATCAAACTAATCTACAAAGTTTCCCACCTTGCTATTCTCCTTGATCGCGATGAAAACAACCAGCGGATTGACGTGTATCTGAATGGGACGGCTACATTTGTGCGGCTGCCGCAGCTTGCCAAGGTGCTTGAGCAGATTCCTCCAGGGAACGAAATTCATATCCATTTGGAGATGCTGAACTACATTGACCACTCCTGCTTAGACTTTTTGTCGATATGGGAGAAGCAACAGCAACAGAGGGGAAGCACCGTTTTCGTGCAGTGGGATGATTTGGTGGAGCGCTACAAGAAACCGCTCAGTCAAAGACGCTCACCGGTAGCGGCGTATAAATCCACTAGCTGAATCTCAACTAGAAGGATAGAAGTAGAAGGTTAGTCCCAACACAGTATAGGTTGCTAAGAGCAAGATACCTTCTAACCAATTAGACCGTCCGTCTGAACTAATAGAGTTAGCAACTGACACTGCTACTGCTACTGCTACTAATTCAAAAGGATTGAAGTTCAGATCCATCGGTTTATTTATCACCAAGCCTACTAAAACTAAAACCGGAGCAACAAACAGAGCAATTTGCAGACTAGAGCCTACAGAAACCGAGAGCGAAAGATCCATCTTATTTTTCATCGCCACAGTCACAGCCGTGGCATGCTCAGCTGCGTTGCCAATGATAGGTATAACGATGACGCCGGTAAATAGTGAAGTCAAATGTAACTGCGACGTGGCTTCCTTTAGCGAGCTGACTAGCAGTTCTGATTCAATCGCAACAAAAACAGTTGCTGCTAGTAGCACCCCAACCCAGAACCACATATTAATCTGATGTTTAGGAT
Organism: uncultured bacterium; assembly: GCA_964250845.1. Taxonomy (GTDB): domain Bacteria; phylum Cyanobacteriota; class Cyanobacteriia; order Cyanobacteriales; family Chroococcidiopsidaceae; genus CAXUIG01. Next base: position 5,101 of record CAXUIG010000217.1, read on the forward strand.
TGTCTGTTGCCAGATTCACTTCTGCTATCTCTGCTGGCTCCATTTCTGCTAATCCCACATCATAAAGGTAGGTGTGGGTACGCATAGAAAACAGCAGCGTTAGCCCGTAGACGAGGATTAACACGACTGCAACTGCGCTTGAAAGATGCTGGAGCCTAACTTGAGTAATACCGCCTGAGATAAAATTGACGGCGGTAGGCAGCAGAATGGCGATGACTGCTAGATTCATAGCTGAAGCATTCATCCGTGCTACAGTCGGCTGAAACTCCTGCTCCTTGTAGCGGAGACCACCTAGTAGCATAGCCAAGCCCATAACTAAAAGCTGGTTGCCGATAATCGAACCGGTGAGACTGGCTTTGACTACTTCGATTAGTCCAGCATTAAGGGCAACCAGGGAAATTATCAGTTCAGTGGCATTGCCAAATGTGGCATTCAACAGCCCCCCAATAGAGGGACCTGTAACTACAGCAATTTCTTCAGTCGCTGTTCCCATCCAGGCAGCCAGGGGTATGATCGCCAATGCTGAGATAATGAAGACGGCGAGGGAACCCCATTCTAGAAAATGCGCTGCAATGGAAATGGGAATAAATACCAGCAGCGCCAAAAAGATCAGGTTTTTAATCGGCATAGCAAATTCTACCGTTGATGGTAGCCTGGTACAATCGGGTACTATCAGATTAACCGATGGCTGAAGGGCTCTGTGGCTATAACTAAGAAATGTCCCCACAATTAGGGCGTCACTTCCTATCTAAGATCATCTGGCCATGTGTGCGTTTGCAAGAGCCGATATCCGATACACCGCTTTTCTCTGGTAATGCTACTGGTAACTTAAAATAGTAGAGTAATGATCCTAAAAAACCATAGACACCACAAAAGACTATTCAGGGAAAAATAACTGGATAAATTGACATTTCAACCCTTAAAGTTACTTGAAAACAGTTCAGTTTTTCGCCAGTGTAGAGGTGATACTTTCCTGTAGGCGAGTTCTTTGCCCTACTTAGAAGACGTTTGCACCGTTTGAGTCTATTAGTACGATTTGAGCGGCTCATCTGTTCAAACTCCAAACTAGTTTTCGTGGTGCGGGGCAGCGCTCCCACCACCGCAGCAATTCAAGCTCGACTAAACCCCCCGATATTTATACCAGCGAATAAATAGCTTCTCCAGTTCAATCCAAACAAACATCAAGGCACTAAACCCAAAGCAAATCGCCAGTTCCATCGGACTGAGCCAGTGGGTGCCGAAAAAATTTCGCAGAGGTTCGACGTAAACTAACATCAACTGCAAAACCGTTGTCACCGTCACTGCTGCCAGCAAATAAAGATTAGAGAAGGGGTTTAACTCTAGAGATAGCCGCGTGGTAGATCGCACGGCTATGGCGTGACCCATTTGCGCCACACATAAGCTGGTGAATACCATCGTCTTCCAGGCACCTTGATCGCCTTGATACCCCGCTGTATGGGTATGGTTGTATGCCCACCACATCAAAATAATGGTAATAATGGCAAAGATCAAGCCAATTCGGATCATGTAAGACCCCAACCCACGGGCAAAAATACTCTCGCGAGGATTCAAAGGAGGTTGCCGCATTACATCGGGTTCAGCGGGCTCCATAGCCAAGGCAAGAGCTGGTAAGCCGTCTGTGACTAGGTTCATCCACAGAATTTGGAGCGGCGTTAGGGGAACACCTCCTAAGCCAATTAGAGGCGCGGCGGCAATGGTCAAGACTTCCCCAATATTGCTGCCCAAAATGTATTTAATAAAGCGGCGAATATTGGTATAAACGACTCGACCTTCCGAGATCGCGGCAACAATCGTGGCGAAGTTGTCATCCAGCAGTACCATGTCGCTAGCTTCCTTACTTACATCGGTGCCGGTGATGCCCATGGCAATGCCAATGTCGGCCTGCTTGAGGGCTGGGGCATCGTTGACACCATCACCAGTCATGGCGACGAATTCGCCGCGACTCTGGAGCGCTTGCACAATTCGCAGTTTGTGTTCTGGGGCAACGCGGGCGTAGATGCTAACGCGGTCTACTTGTTGCTCCAGTTGCTCCTGGCTGAGTTGCTGCAAATCCTCACCGGTGAGAACGCGATCGCCTAATTTGGCAATGCCCAATTTGAGGGCGATCGCACTCGCCGTCAGCTGGTGATCGCCAGTAATCATCACAGTGCGAATCCCCGCCTCCCTACACTGGCTCACCGCCTCTCGCACCTCTGGTCGTGGGGCATCCAGCATTCCCACCAGCCCCAACCACACCAATTTTCGCTCTGTGGTTTCCTCTGAATCTGCTAGGGGAATAGTGTCTAATGGCTTGCATGCCATACCTAATAAGCGCAGACCACGCGCCGCCATCTGGTTATTCTGCCTCAGGATCTCAGTTCGTTGCTTTTCCCTCAGAGGTTGGGTGCCATTACCCACTTGGTACGAAGTGCAACGCGACAAAATTAACTCTGGTGAGCCCTTGGTAAACATCAAAAAGGGATCAGGAGTCAAAGGTAGCTCTAACTCCTGACTCCTACAAATCACACTCATCCGCTTGCGTTCAGAGTCAAAGGGAAACTCGGCTACGCGGGGCATCTGACGACTCAGAGGTTCCTTGTCAACGCCTCCCTTACCGACAAGTACAATCAGCGCCCCCTCTGTCGGATCTCCTAGTATCGTCCACTCATTCTGCTTGTACTGCAAAATAGCGTCATTGCATAGCACACAAGCCATCAGCAATGCTTGCAGTTCTGGATCCTGTTCAGGATTGAGTGCTGTGGACTGAGGCGAGCCTGAATCTTCTGACTCAGTCCTGAATTCGCCGGTTGGGATATAACCCTCACCAGTAATGCTGAATCTATGACTTGCCGTATCTACTCGTTGCACAATCATTTTGTTTTGGGTGAGGGTGCCGGTTTTATCTGAGCAGATAGTAGTAACGCTCCCTAGTGTTTCCACCGCTGGCAGTTTACGAATTAGCGCTTGACGACGCACCATTCGTTGCGTTCCTAGCGCTAGAGTAACGGTGATTACAGCAGGCAAGCTCTCTGGTACTACGGCAACAGCTATGCTGAGCGACACTTCCAACAAGTCTTCAACTTGACTCAAGCCGAGATGGATGATGCCGCCCACCACGGTTAGGACAACCAAGATTAAGGAGCCGAACACCAGGACATTGCCCAGTTGAGTCAACCGCTGCTGCAAGGGGGTTGGCTCAGTTTTCACCGCTTGGAGCATGGCGGCAATCCGCCCCAGTTCTGTCTCCATCCCGGTACTCGTCACCACTACCTTCGCCCGTCCTTGAACGACTTCAGTTCCCTGAAATACGATATTTGTGCGATCGCCCAATAGCGTCAAGGCGCTAAACTTTACGTCTGCCCGCTTATTTACCGCCTCGGCTTCCCCAGTCAGGGCTGATTCCCGGATTTGCAGCTTTTGCGCTTCAATCAAGCGACCATCTGCCGCAATCTGCACTCCAGCTTCTAGCAGCATCACATCCCCCGGCACCAGTTGCTGAGCCGCGATCTCAAACACTTGATGATCGCGCACAACTCTTACCATTGGAGCAGCTAGACGTTTGAGAGCCGCCAGGGCAATTTCTGCTCGGCTTTCCTGGAGATAGCCCAGCACCCCGTTCAGGATGACGATAGCAGAAATGGCGATCGCATCTTTGGGAAACTGATTTGCTCGCACAGCCAAAATCGCGGAGACTACTGCCACCGCGATTAGCATCAATAACATAATGTTTTTGAACTGATCCAGCAGGATGACCCAATGACTGCGAGCGGCAGTCTCTTCTATGTCATTGGGATCGTATTGCTGTAAGCGCTGTTGTGCTTGTTGGGAGGTTAAGCCAGCAACTGCGTCACTTTCTAGCAGTGCCAGCGTCTGATCAACTTCTAAGGAATGCCAAGCTTTTTCTGACAGCTGTGAATTAGCAGACATGGTTGGGTTTATGGGGGCCTGAGCATTTGCAGGCGTTTAATATCTACTGTGGGCAACAAATATGACTAGAAAATGACGGCAACTGTGCGGTTCAATCTCAGGGGCAATTTGATTTCAAAGGTTGAGCCTTGCCCCACTACACTGGTGACGCCGATCTCACCCCCATGAGCCTGGACAATCTGCTGCGCGATCGCTAACCCTAAACCAAACCCACCTGTTTGGCGCGTTCGCTCGGTATCGACTCGATAAAACCGCTCAAATATATGGGGCAGAATGGCAGCGGCAATCCCAACACCACTGTCCTCGACTTGAATCACAGCCCAACGTGAGCGAGTCAAGAGTCGCAACTTAACTGTACCACCAGCAGTAGTATATTTGTAGGCGTTGCTCAGCAGATTCATCACTGCCTGCCGTAGTAGGTTTGGGTCAGCTCGCACCAATACTTCCTGCTGAGGTAGATGGGTAGTAAAACTAAGATTTTGTGCGATCGCCCCTGGCGCGTAGTTTTCCGCTAGCTCCTCTAGTAGAATAGAAATGTTGACTTCTTGCAAGGATTCAGGCGCTAATCGCCCTTCATGACGGGCCAGCAACAGCAGATTATTGACCAGGGAACTCATTGACTTGGCGAGATCAACGATCTTTTCCAAGCGTAGACGTTGCTGGGAACCATCGCCAGCCGGGGACAGCAACCCAACTTGCGCATTGCTGAGAATCCCAGCTAGTGGTGTCCGCAATTCATGGGAAGCATTCGCTGTGAAGCGCTGTAGTTGTTCGTAGGTCTGACGAATCGGTTGCATAGCCAGTCCTCCTAGGAACCAACCTGTGATCCCAATAACTCCTAATGATGCTGGCACTGCCAGGGTCAAAAACAGTCGTAACTGAGCCAAAGTTTTCTTTGCAGGTGTCAACGGGGTCGCAACCTGGAGATGACCAATCACCAAACCCTTTTTGTAGACGGGCAGCGTCATCTGACGGAGCCAAGGATTAGTAGCAGTCTTGATTGTTTGAAATCCAGATGTTATTTTTAACTGCTCTGGGGGAGGCGCACCGAAAAATTGCACCAGTCGTCCAGAGGGATCGTACCAACGCGCATACATCAGTTCACTATCCAGGGGCGGTGGGTTATTCCCCAACAGCGGCACATTTTCTAGATCAACCTGCCACTGACCCTGTTGGCGCTCATACTGCACGCTCGCTGCCATCACGCTAGTTGTTTTGTAGAGTAATTGATCGAGTGCCTCTAGCTGGTCTGTGACTTCTTGGTAGTAAACCACGGCAGTAAAAACAACCAAAATACTCCCCATTGATAGGGTGAACCAGCGAGCCAGATCACGACGGCTTCGACTAAACATGGGTCAAGTTTCGTTGGCAGGTTTGAGACGGTAACCCATACCGTAAACTGTCTCAATCCAATCAGCCGCCCCAACTAAGTGCAAGCGCTGCCGTAACCGCTTTACCAGCGTGGTTACAGCATTACTCTCTGGTTGTGTGCCCCACTCCCATAAAGACTGTTCAATCTGATCGCGGGTTAAGACTTGGCGGGGGTGACGTAGGAAGTACTCTAGCAAGTGAAACTCTCGGGCTGACAATTGGACGGTTGCCTGCCTCCGTCCCACACTCAGGCTAGTCAGGTGCAGTTGTAAATCTGCCAGACTCAGGGTATCTCCCTGCCATAGGGGCGATCGCCGTCCGAGGGCGCGTACTCGTGCCAGGAGTTCAACCACATCCACGGGCTTGATCAGATAGTCATCAGCACCGGCATCCAAACCTGTGACTTTATCCAGTGTGGTGTCCTTGGCAGTAAGCATCAGCACGGGTGCGGTTTTGCCTGCTTGCCGATACTGGCTACAGAGGCTCAAACCACTGATTGCAGGCAACATCCAGTCCAAGATCAACAGTTCATAGTCTTTTTGGAACAGCAGCCATTGTGCGGTTTCCCCATCTTCAACACCATCGACAATGTGTCCTGCTTGCGATAATGCAGCATGCAGTGGCTCTAATTGCGCCGGGTCGTCTTCTACCAGTAAGATCCTCATAAAGCGGGTTCGTGAAACTTTTCCACAGGAAAATGGCCGCGAGCAGTTGATCATATCCGGCATGGTTCAAAAACAGCCAATTTTGGGTAACAAAGCAGGCGAAAGCTAGC
>CAXUIG010000218.1:0-11084 GCA_964250845.1 uncultured bacterium
TTGATTCGTTTTTATCGCTTTTTAATGTGAAGAAATATTTCGCCAACAGTGTCAGCGACGCTGTCACTCGCTGCCACGCAATGGCTGAAACTTTTGTGTAGCAATGTTTTCAACCATAAAACTGCACTCTTTGTACCAATTACCTCTTTTTGACGGGTTTACGGCTGTCCCAGCTTAACTTTACTTTAATTAGGACAACACTTGGCAACGTAGCCATGCGGGGTTCAGGCGAAAAAAATCCACTCTTGTTTAATTAGGACAGCTTGAGCTATCGTGTTTTGGCTCTTCTGGGTTTTTGCTGAAGATTGTATCAGAGAATACAAATTCTTGAATGATGAGGGCTGAAACTCAGACCACAACGTTTCATAAGACTTGCTTATCAGCATATACCCGGAAGAGCCCGTGTTTTGCCCGGTCATTACTTCGTAACTTCTCAATAACCGCTGATAAAGCCCATAGGGTGTTTAGGAAAATAGAGTCCTCAAGGAGAAGTCAGAGGGGGTTGCAATTTGGTCGCAGATCTGGTCTAACAGAAGTATGACCTTACCCTCCTTGCCCTTTGACATTCCAGAGTCAGAACGCACGCCCTTGGTTCAGTGGCTGCTCAAGATCATTGCCCAGCAGCAGCAGGTGCCAATCGCAGCAGCAGGACACGAGGGCCCGGCTAGAGACAAAAGTGTCTCAACTCGAAGCAAAAGTCGGTAATCTGGATGAGCAATCTCATTGCCGCTAAGAAACTCACTCGGCTTGCCCAAAATTCAACCGAGTAGCCTCAACCAAAAGCAGAAACCGAAAGTCTCGGGAGAGAGACGAGCTGGTTCAGACAAGCGCACCAAGATTCCGGAGCTTTGTCGTGGATGACCACACCCCCTCCATACCAGTCTCTTGGTGCGTCAACAGTGGGCACGTTGGCAGGAGCAAGGGTTATTCGTTTTCTTTTTGCCGCCCTATTGTTCGCAAATGAATCCGATTGAAACCCAGTGGCATCAACTGAAAAGTCATGAAATTGCCGGACAGATGTTTGATAACGAGTATGACGAAAGCCATTGCTGTAATGGATGGTATGAAAGCTCGTAGCGAAGCGGATGGATACACACTGGAGCGTTTTATATTTAATTGCACCTAACTACTTACGACGCACGATTTGTTTGAGTAAAGTCTGCTGCCTATCGGATAGAATAATTGCGGAGGCTTGGGGACTGGGCATCGACTAAAGTTTTCTGACTCGCTCTGTTAATATGACGCAGGTTCCTCCAATTTTACCCCAGTTCTCACCCCTTTGGTGGCTGGTGGCTTACTTCTGCCGTGCTGTACTAGAAATTCTGCCCGATGTCTTGTCCTAGACCTGAATCCTGACCACGCATTAAGCATTTACCTCGGAAAACGATTTATTTTTCTCAGACAATATTTAGGCATGATGTGGTAATTAAACTATTTATTAATCGCTATGAATTTGGGTTACCCGTTTAAGGCCAGCTCAACATAATAGCGACATCTACTAGTAGCTAAATAGGTGAGCTAATGCGCGTATTGGTGATAGAAGATGAACCGGGCATTGCTCAGTTCGTCTGCCAGGGGCTGAGGGAGGCTGGTTACGCTGTGGATTTAGCTAGCAATGGGGAAGAGGGCCTGGATTACGCTCGCTCAGCTGAGTATGATGTAATTGTGCTGGACATATTGCTACCGAAAATAAATGGCTTACAACTGTTAAAGCAACTGCGCTTGCGGGGCATCAAGGCACCAGTGCTCCTGCTTACTGCCCTCGATACAGTAGAAGACAGAGTTAAGGGTCTGAATACTGGTGCTGACGACTACCTAATCAAGCCCTTCGCCTTCTCCGAACTGCTGGCCCGGATCCGAGCTTTGCTGCGCCGTCCACCTCTGCAAGCAGACACTGTCTTGCGTGTAGGCGACCTGGAGATGGACACTACCCGCTGGGAGGTACGCCGTGGCGTCCGCCTGATTGAACTTAGCCAGCGCGAGTTTGCCCTTCTAGAATACCTAATGCGCCACCCCTGTCAAGTAGTCACTCGCACCCAGATTGCCGAACATGTCTGGAACTTCGATTTTTTCAACGAGTCCAATGTGGTAGATGTCTATATCGGCTATCTCCGGCGGAAGTTGGATCGAGGGTTTAACCATTCACTCATCCACACCTTGCGGGGCGTGGGCTACCGGCTAGCCCCTGAGATGGAAGATGCGTAGCCTACACAGACTTGGCTTAGGAACCCTGCGCACGCGCTTGACCCTCTGGTACGTGCTACTACTGGGACTATCCCTAGTCCTATTTAGCGGCTATTTATGCCTGCGGCTAGAACGTAGCCTATTGGCTCAAACAGATGTTGAATTGAAATTAGCATCTGCCCAAGCCTTCGCTAACTTGGAAGATGAGGATGGGAACAGCCTTGCAGTTTTCCCGAACACGGAGGACTATCAGTATACGGCGCGTCGATTGAGTCAGGCAGACTTAGCTGTACGCCTCATTACCCCAAAGGGAAAGGTGTTGGATGGCTTCGGCAAATACAGAGAATTGCCTGTCTGGGTACCGACAGCCCCAGGCTATGCCACACTAACAGCAGGTGAAACCCATTGGCGCGTATATAGCCAACAGATAAAAGCTTATAATCGCCCGATAGTTTACTGGCTACAGGTTGGGCAATCCCTGCAATCAGAGCAAAAGACCTTGTCAAGCTTGTATGAGCAAATTTTTCTGGGTTTGCCTCTGGTATTGTTTCTAGCAGGGCTAGGTGGCCTGTTCTTGGCTAACCGGGCGTTACGTCCCATCGACCGGATCACCCATACTGCACAAGCCATCAGCGCTAACGCTCTCACCCGACGCATCGGGTACCGAGGCTCAGCCGACGAGGTGGGACGGTTGGCTATCACTTTCGACCGGATGCTGGATCGGTTGCAAGACGCTTTTGACCGAGAACGACGTTTCACCGCCGATGCTTCCCATGAATTGCGCACGCCACTGACGGCGATTAAAGGACGCATCAGTGTAACCTTGAACCAGTCACGTACTCCTGAAGAGTACGTAAATACTTTGCTAGCCCTAGAGCAGGAAGTAGACCGGATGAGCCGTCTGAGTAACGACCTGCTGTTTCTAGCTCGGCTGGAGCAGGGGCACCTCCGCTCTTCACCATCAGCTCTAGTTCTCAGTGACCTACTAGATACGCTCCTAGAGCAAGTACAACCACTAGCAGAGCTGCGTAATATCGCCCTGAGCGGGAACATACCCTCAAATTTATTTATTTACGCTGATTTGGACTACCTAATCCCGCTGTTCCTGAACCTACTAGATAACGCCATCAAATACACACCCATAGGGGGCAAAGTCACACTGCTGGCCGAAATCAAAGGAGCAGAGGTGTGTGTGGCGCTAAGCGACACTGGATCTGGCATTGCACCAGAACATTTGCCCCATTTATTTGAGCGCTTTTACCGCGTGGAGGCTGATCGCTCTCGGAGTACAGGCGGTGCTGGGCTAGGATTGGCGATCGCTTGGGAGATTGCTCGCGCTCATGGGGGCAAGTTGTCAGTCCAGAGCCAGCTTGGCTTGGGCACCACTTTTACCGTCCACCTGCCAGTTCAAAGATAAGAACATTCTTATTCTGCTCTCACTGTCTTCATAATCTAGGAGCGCATCCTGGAAGTAGTGAGACTTAATCACTTTACAAAACTAAAACTCAGGGACAGTCAGGGCAAACGCATCTAAAATTAATAAAACTAAATGGAAAAAAAGTCTAGTTTATGCATCAAACGCAAGAATAAGCTTTTCCGTTAATCTGATTTTTCCTCCGTAGACGGAAGGTAAAAATTATTAGGGTAATGATTCTCAATAAAAAAGCTTAATGCAAAAAAATAGGATTTTATTGAGAAGTAAGCCTTTTTATTGACAAGGTGCGTTCGCCCTGCAGGGACAGTAGAGATAAATATGAATCTCGACAAGTGGATGGTGGGATTTGCCGGTGCCGCAGCTTTAATTACCGCCATGACTGGTATGGGGTTCGGTATTAGTCACCCAGCTCAAGCCGCCATGGCACCTCCATCAGCGACAACTACGAAGGTTAAGCAGGTTCCAACCTCAGTCAGTCAGGTAGGTGAGTACGGCGAGAATATCTATGAGGCGGCGCAGACGAACAACTGGACACAGGCTAGCGCTAAGCTCACCTCTCTCAAGGATGCAGCCAAAAGACTAGACAACGAGAGCCGGATTAATGAAAATCCGAACGAAGACCAGCTCGACGGAGCGATCGCTGCCCTCGAAAAATCGATTCCAGTCAAAGACCAGCTAGTAACAATGCGCGACGCTAACCGAGTGACGCTACTCGCAGCTAACCTGTCCAAGCCGTTCAATCCACCAGTGCCAGTGCAGGTGGCTCTGCTTGACTATTATGGCCGCCAGTTAGAGGTCGGGGCGGCAGCGAATGACATAACTCAGCTCAAACGTAACCGTTCAGGGGGGGGGTAAAAAAGTTTCCGCTATGAAATCACATGTAATCAGTACGAAAACCAGCCTAGATTTAATTTTTCCTAGATAATTGTGAGTAGTTAAAACTGCTATACTGGTTTGCCAATTGTCTAATAGACATTTTAGGGAGGCTGTTTATATGTGCATAAGTTCTAAAGCTTTTGCTTAGCAAGGTTTTGAAGTTCATGCGCATGACGTACCCCCTAGATTTTTCCCGGACATTAAGCTCTGGCCGTGTATTGAAGATCACGCGAGAGCGCCTAGAATGACCTAGTTGACGGCCAGAGCTTAATGTCTGGTTTTTTTGTAACCCCCCCCGTGAACGGTTACACTTGGCATCGGATGCGACGAGAGGTGGGAGGCAGTCCAGACCCTATAGAACACAAGGAAAAAAAGGCACAAGTAGAAGAACTAAAACGATTAGATGATGCCAATGAAATTGATTTATATTACTTAGATGAAACGGGATTTTCCTTAATTCCTTCTGTGCTTTATGGTTGGCAAAATATCGGCGAACACTTAAGTATTAAGAGTCGCCGTAGTCCTCGATTGAATGTTTTAGAAATAATGAATAGAAAAGATCATTTGGAAACATATATTTCATTTCAAAGTATTAATATCCATGTAGTTATTGCTTGTCTTGACACGTTCTTTCCCATAGTTGCTCGACCAACAGTTATTGTTGTTGACCAAGCTTCTGTTCATAGTGATGATATGGTTTTTGACGAAATTAAAGAATGGAAAGAGCGTGGCATTACCATTTTTGAATTGCCATCTTATTCGCCAGAATTAAATTTAATTGAAATCTTGTGGCGTTTTATTAAGTATGAATGGATTGAAATAGATGCTTACTCTAGTTGGCAAACTTTTGTTGCATCTGTTGAAAAAATCCTCAGAGAATTTGGAAGTAACTATGTAATTAATTTTGTTTAACTACTTAGCAATAAAAAATTTTTTAGCGACTTTACCACCCATGCTCCCAAAACTGCCTCTAAGGGCAAGCTCTGTATTATTACTCATGCTATCGGCTTGTCAAGCAGAGTCTTCCACTCCTACCACGTCTGCCAGCTCGTCTCCTACTCCGGTTCGCTTGCCCGTTGTCCGCGTGCAGCGCCAAGACCTACCCATTGTGGTAAGAATCCCCGGCACTGTAAGCACCCTACCTAATCAGTCAGTCAAGGTCAGTCCAGTTGTGCCAGGGAGGATTATAGCGATTCCAGTGGTTCCGGGTCAGCAGGTGCGTCGCGGTCAGATTATCGCTCAGCTCGACAGCCGCCAATTGAAAGACCAGCTATCCCAAACAACAGCTGCTGTGAAAGCGGCAGAATTTGCCGTTGCCCAAGCTCTGAGCAATCTGCAACTTGCGACTAGTAATCTAGAACGCTATCACGCCCTCTATCAGGCAGGGGCAGCATCCCAACAAAGCTTCGTTACCTATCGAAATCAGGCACAGGTAGCCCAGTCCCAACTGAGCGCCGCCCAAGCCCAAGTGAAACAGGCGAGTGCCTCCCGTAGCCAGGCTCTGACCCAACTGAAATATACTACAGTCCGCAGTCCGATCTCTGGAATCGTGGCTAGTCGCTTACTCCAGGTCGGCGATACGGCGGCTGGGGCTTCGGCAAGTCCGTCCACGCCGGTACTAGAGATAGTAAACCTGAATACGTTACTTATCAACGCCAACCTGCCTGCCGACCAACCTGCTAATATCCGTGTTAATCAGAGCGCTCAAATCCGCAGCGTGGCTCTGCCGGGAGTTAACTTTGATGGCACTGTAACCGCTATTAGCCCGGTCGTTGATTTCAGAAGTAATACACTGAATATCCAAGTCCGTACTCCCAATCCTGCCGACCAGTTGAAAGTAGGTCAAGCGGTGTCGGTCTCGATCACAACGGGTGTGCACAATGGAACTCTCACTGTGCCTCAAACTGCCTTGGTTCCCAACCCAAACAATTCTCAGGGACAGATGGTTTACACCGTCCAAGCGGGCAAGGCTCAGCCGATTAAGGTACAGACTGGGATTGAGCGAAATGGCCAAGTCGAGATCTTAAGTGGGCTGCAGGCTGGTGAAACAGTTGTGGCTAAGGGTGCCTACGGTGTGCCTGCCGGTACTCCCGTAGAAGTTGTTGCGGAGGCGAAACCATGATCCGTTTCACCAACCTGCTGCAATCCCAGGCCAAAGCCATTTATCTTGTCTTCATCGTGATTGCCTTGGCGGGCCTTTTTGCCTTCTTGAATTTGGCGAATGGTGTATATCCGGAACTATACTTTCCCCGGATTTCCGTGATCGCGGCGGCTGGCGATAGCTCACCGGAGCAACTGGTGCTGACACTCACTCGTCCCTTGGAGTCAGCTGTTACTCAAGTCTATGGGGTGCGCTGGGTGCGCTCCAAAACCATCCGGGGTTCAGCAGAACTCTCAATTGAGTTTCAGGAGGGAACTGACATGCAGTCTGCCCTCCAGCAACTACAATCTCGCATTGCTGAGGCGCGTAATAATCTTCCTGCTGGTGTCAATCTGAACATCGAGCGAGTAACCCCGGCCACTTTTTTCCCGGTACTGACCTATAACGTCAGCTCAGACACCGTAACCTTGACCGATCTCCATACCATCGCCGAATACCAAATCCGACCGAATTTGGCCCAGGTGCCGGGGGTAGTCCTCGTCCAGATTCAGGGAGGAGATATCTCTGAGGTGGAAGTGCAGATAGACCCGGCTAAACTCAAAAGCTATGGCCTGAGCCTCACCCAGGTTGCCACTGCCCTACAGCACTCTAATCAGGAGCTTGCGGTTGGTAAAATAAACAAGCTTTACCAGCAGAATTTGGTAGTTGCCGCTAATCAAGCAATCAACCCCGCTGAGTTAGAGGGTGTTGTGGTAGCGACCCTTGGTCCAGGTAAATCGGTCTTTGTGCGGGATCTGGGGCAGATTTCACTAGGTCATGCGGTTCCGACCCAAATAGTTAGTGTACACGGCAAACCAGGACTGACAATCAACATCTTTCGCCAGCCCAACAGCAACGTGGTCACGCTTGGTGACGGAGTGCGTAAAGAACTGAACACTCTCCAGAGTAAACTCCCTCCCGGAATTAAAATCGAACCGGCTTACAACGAATCTGGCTTGGTGGTTGATGCAATTGCCAACGTGCGGGATTCGATCGGGATTGGCATCTTGCTGGTGATCATTGTCCTGTACGTCTTTCTGCGCGAATGGCGTAGTACGGTGATTGCTGCCTTGACCATCCCACTATCAGCGCTGGCCGCCTTTGGGGTTCTGGCGGTAGTTCACCAGAGTCTCAACTTGATGTCTTTGGGAGGACTAGCCGTAGCTATTGGCCTCGTGATCGACGATGCAATTGTGGTAGTTGAAAACATCGACCGGCAGCTTAAAAAGAAACTTTTGCCAAATGCAGCGGTGGCGGCAGCAATGGCAGAGTTGGTTGAGCCAGTGATCAGTTCTACGGCCACGACTGTGGCGGTTTTTTTACCCTTGGGTCTTTTATCAGGAGTGGCAGGTCAGTTTTTTATTAGCCTCACAATCACCCTGACTGCGGCTGTAGTTTTCTCGCTGGTGCTGGCCTTAACTCTGACTCCCTTGTTAGCTGCCCGGTGGCTTAGTGGCACCCAAAGCCCCAAAGAGTTGACAATCATCGCCCGTCTGGACGCTTGGTATGGTCGGCTGTTGCGCCGAGTGCTGCGCAAGCCGCTCTGGGCGGGCCTAATCGCCCTCTTCCTGCTCGCAGCAGGAGTGGGTATTTTTAGCAAGCTGAGTTCAGGCTTTTTGCCTGAATTCGATGAAGGCAGCTATATCCTTGATTACTTAGCGCCGCCGGGAACATCCCTGGCTGAAACTAATGTCCTAGCAAGTAAGCTGGAAGCGATTCTGGCTAAAACCCCTGAGGTAGTAACTTGGACCCGGCGTACTGGTGCAGAAAATGGTATTTTCGCCACAGCTCCCAACAAGGGGGATATTCAGGTCATCCTCAAGCCCCAGAATCAGCGCCACAAAAGCGTCTTCCAAATTTTCGAGGAGCAGCGCCTTACTACTGAGCAGCAAGTTCCTCAATTGTTTACCGATTTCCACCAGATCCTCCAGGACGAACTCAACGACCTCTCCGGTTCCTCAACTCCGATTAAAGAGCGCATCTTTGGTCAAAACTCAGCAGTTCTGCGTCCTCTTGCTGCCCAAGCACAGAACCTGATCCAGAATGTCCCTGGGTTGGTAGACCTAACGACTAATGGGACGCTAACCCTACCTCAATTCGACGTACACGTCAACCCGATGCAGGCGGGCCAGTTGGGTCTGACGCCGGATGACGTGGCGCTTCAGGTACAGGATGCGCTGCTAGGTAACGTTGTCACCCAGCTCCCCCAAGGTGACCACTTAGTGGGTGTGCGCGTACACTTTTTGGATAGCGTTAACTACAACCCCCAGCAACTTGCCCAACTGCAGATCGTCGGTATGACTGGTCAAGTGCTTCCCTTGGCTGCCGTGGCTACGATTGCACCCAGCACCGCAGAGGAGCAGCTCTTGCGCGAGAATCAGCAGCGCTACGTCGAGGTCACGGCCAATCTGCAGGGAGGAAGTCTAGGTACAGTGCAGCATAATATCCAGACCCGGTTAAAGGGTCTACAAATACCTGCAGGCTACTCCCTGTCAAACGGCGGACTTTCTAAAAGCCAGCAGCAAGCATTCCAACAATTGCTGCTTGTCTTGGGGCTTGGGGTGCTGCTGGTTTACATTGTGCTCGTCATCCAGTTCCGCTCCTTCACCCAGCCCCTGGCTATCTTCAGCGCTCTTCCCCTGGCTTTGTTTGGGGTAGTACTAGCCCTGTGGCTGACACACACGCCCCTGAATATTTCATCGTTTATGGGAATTATTTTGCTGGTAGGTCTGGTGGTCAAGAACGGCATCATCCTACTGCAGTACACAAACACCTTGCGCTCAGCAGGCAAGTCTCTGGAAGAAGCACTGGTCGAGGCGGGGGAAGTCCGCCTCCGACCGATTCTGATGACGACGCTCTGCGCCATCCTAGGTCTGCTGCCCTTAGCTCTAGGTATAGGTGCGGGGGCAGGGCTGCAACAACCTCTGGCTCTAGCAGTCATTGGTGGGCTTTCCCTCTCCGCCATTTTTACCCTGATTTTTGTGCCGGTTGTCTTTCGGATCATCTCCCAATTTAGTGTTAAGTAGCTGAAGCACAAAATCCTTCATCGCTAGATTCCAACAGGGCGTTCTTTTTTTTCAACTTTCACCCAAGGTAAACTGCAAGTCATTCTTAAAAACTTCTGCTGTTACCGCGTTCGCTATAGTGGGAGCACTGCTGCTGCCTGCTGCCAGCGCGAGCCGCTTCTCATATTACTGCCGCCCAGGCCAAGGTGGCTGCGGTTCGTCGCCTCCCAGGTCAGGCACTATCGGCTAAGTACGAGTTTGAAGATGGTCATTGGCAATATGCTGTCCAAGTTCAGCGAGGCCGTGGCCTCTACGAGGTCGAGGTGAATGCCCAAACTGGGCTGGTCACCGCCACCGAGCGCACAACCCAGGCAGAGGAGAGGGTTACAAAGACTCAAGACCAGACAGGGCACTACTAGACAACATGCTTTTCTAGGGGACGCACAGATTTCCTTTCTGAGGGTTGCCCAGTGGTGACAAGCGTGTTTCGCTCGGGGCTGAAGCGGCGGCTGAACGAGGAGGATACTAAAGACCCTTGCCAAAGCTCGGCAAGAACAGGCTCAGCTGGGGAGACGGCTGAAAGCTAAATACCACAGGTTCCTTAGGGAACCTGTGGTATTTCTAGGGAATGATGGCACATTTCAGTCCCTGATAGGTATTCATACACAACAGCCGCCGCTACCTAATCGAAGTTGAGAGAAGAGAGTCTTTTAAGCGGGGGGACGCGAGGAGTCCGGGAGGCTTTAGCGAACCGGAAACTCAAGGAGTGAAAACTCCCACCGGGGATTTATCCCCTCGTGTTGATTTGGTTTGACATTTTTTTTTGAGCCGTCGTAATATATTTTCAGCGGTAAAGCGCACTTGCCTATTAACGCAAAGTCCTCCCTAGGCTCGGCAAGAAAACAGACTTAAGGCACTTGCAGGATAAAACGGGCGAACAGAAAAAAAACAATTCTGATCCATCCGCCGAGGGACACTCGGTAGATGTTAAACCAAAATGCCTGTGAAGACGGTCTGGCGGGGTATACGTCGCCAGACGATCCTAGCTAAGAGTCTGTGAGACAGGAATAAAGGTGGAGAAGCTAAAGAAGTACCCTGCATCGTTACATCTTTTTAGAATCCCCTGTGCTTTAGCCAGGGCCTCATGTCAAGATGGATACAATACCACCTTCGGTGACACGAGGTTGGTTCGACTTGGATGAAAACTGCTACAACCAGAGATTATCGTTTTGAGCACGACTTGGACTCAGGAATGGAGGAAAGTTGAATAGGCAGACGCTGGAACCGCCAACTTGGACGCTGGGACCAATGAGTCAGCCTGAGTGGTGAAACTGGCACGTCCTCGTGCGCAAGCACGAGGATACTGAACCAGATTTCCATCTGATTCAACCACTGGAGTTTAGACTAAAAGCGATCAGAACAGAATGCTGGCAAAATTACGGGT
>CAXUIG010000219.1:0-11082 GCA_964250845.1 uncultured bacterium
TTTTCAATTAGAGCAATATACCCATCGAAGTATAAGTTGACGTTCTCTTCCTCAGTGTCATCGCCCTAAAAGCCTAACGAATCCAACCCCACCAAAGTAAAGCCCCAGCACCGCACCGGCGAGGAGGCTCTGAGTCAGGGGATCTGTGGAAGGTGTCAGAACCGCTCCCAAAACAACTGCCGCCAGGATTACGTAACGCCAACCAGAAAGCATTTGCGCTGAAGAGACAATTCCCAACAAGCTAAGTAGGACCTGGATGATGGGAATTTGAAATGCTAACCCAGTGCTGAACAAAAGCAGCAGGACAAATTCAAAATAGCGGTCAATTGACCACAATTGTTCCACCACATCTGCCCCGTAGTTGATGAAGAAATTGAGGGCAGCTGGGATGAGTTGCCAGTAAGCAAATACCAAGCCTGCCACAAACAGAAAACTAGACCCCAAAACCACTGGTCCTATCAATCGGCGTTCGCGGCGAGTCAGTCCTGGTAAAACAAACAGAATAATTTGGTAAAGCACAAAGGGACTGGCAACCACCAAGCCGCTGTAGCCTGCCACCTTGATGGAGACAAAAAAGTATTCTCCTGGAGCTAGCTGGAGGAACTTGACGCCCTGCGCCGGGACTTCCAACAGCTGGACAATTGGCTTGACGGCAACGAAGCAGCCGATGATGCCCAGCACTACCGCAATCAGCGAATAGAAAATCCGCTGCCGCAACTCCTCCAGGTGTTCGAACAGCGACATCTCGACTTCCGAGGGCAACTCGTCAAGATGTTCATCTTCTAGTTTGCGTTTCCCTGCTTTAGTTTCCAGTTCCAAGTCGGTGGTTGAATTGGGTGTGTTCATGTCACGCGGTCTAGATCACCCTAGATTTTTTTGAGTGGTGGTTGAGAAGTATTGGCAGCCCAATAGCTTGCCATCCGCTGGGAAGTTTCAGGATTGTAAAGCCTGAGGTAATTCCAGTAGTTGCCAAACACCTGCCTGACGTAATTTTTAGTTTCATCAAACGGAATCGCTTCGACAAATTCATCTGGATCGCTTTTACCCAGCTGACTAAGCCATTTCGTCACGTTCCCAATGCCAGCATTGTAACTGGCAACAGCCAACATGGCGTTATTGTTGTTTTTCTGGTGGGTGTAATCAAGGAACCAGGTACCAAGCTGGATGTTATCTTTGGGATTTTCCAGTTTATATTGCTTCAAATTGATTTTTGCTGCCACCCATTTAGCTGTTGGGGGTATTAGCTGCATTAAGCCAAGGGCACCAGCGGCGGAACGAATGTCTGGATCAAACCCAGACTCCTGACGAATGAGGGCTGTCACGAGGAGAGGATTAAGCTGGCGCTGTTGCGACCAGGTTTCAATTTCCTTGAAAAAAGGCAATGGATAAAGGGCTTGCCAGTAGGCAGTTTGTTGCCTGAGAGCCCGGTATTGGGCTTGCGCTTCTGGTGTCTTTTGATCCTCCAAGGTAGAAATTTGGGAAATTCCGATCCGGTTTTCTCCTACCATCAGCCGCATCAACCCATCGGTGAACTGTTGGGCTACGGTTGGTTGCATCCTGTTTTGAAATTCCACTTGCCAGAGGTTCCAGGCATCGCGGTCTTGACCCAATTGATATAATTCTTTTAATGTGGCAGATCCAGCAGGTAGCAGCGGGCGCTCAAGTGGCACTACCACTTGAGGAGTTAGTTGCCCCACAGTGGTAAATTTGCCAACATCTAAACCTAAGATTGTCGCTGACCGCCAAGCGTAATAAGACTGGGGAAACTTGGTCAGGACATACTCAAAGGCTGCTCTAGCATCCCGTTGATGCCCCAGTCTGTTTTCCCATTTGCCCAGCCAAAAGCCAGCTCTGGAAGCAATAATACTATTAGGGTTGCGTTTGGGAATCGGCTGCGCCCAAAGACACGCTCCTTGATAATCTCCAACTGCTGCTCTAGCTAGTGCCACCTTCCAGCGGTATTCCGCTGCTTGATCGGAATCGCCGTAATCGGTTAGCAGGGATTGAAGAGTCTGGGCAGCTGACTTGTTACTCTTGAGAACTTCAAAAATTTGTGCTTTTTTTACCAGCGCCTCACCCGCGTGGTCTGGAAACCGACCGATTACCTGATCAAGATCGCTCAGGGCGTCTTTTGTCTGTACTATCTTTGCCAACTGCAGTAGAGCAGCGCCGGTTTCTTTGGCATTGGGGAAGTCATGCACCAGCTGTTGATAGGTGGCGATCGCTTCCGACCGTTTCTTGCCCAACTGGAAGCCCCGAGCAGTGCGGTAGACGTTAAGGGGTGTACTAGGCGCTTTGGCATAAGCGTTTCCAGCTTTAGCATACACCTGGTTTTCCCAGTATGCCTCGCCAATCGCTTCCCAGTCTTCCGGTTTGAGCTGTGTCGCCGAGTTTACCAGCTGGTCTAGAACTGAGATAATTCCTGGTTGGTCATAGGCATATTTTGCCAACAGCAACATCAATTTCGGCTGGTTGGGATTCTGCTTCAACTCGGAGCGAATGATTTCCAGAGTACTGGGATAGGAGGGGAATTGCGCGATCGCTTGCTCCCAATACTTCGGCTTGGTACCACCCAAGACAAACAGCGCTTGGGCTGCCACTGGCTGCTTAGGATAGCGTTTTAGCAACTCTTGCCAAGCTGATAAGGCTTTGGCTTTGTCGCCACTGACGTAGTAGGCTTGCGCCCGTTCCAGCACAACGTAGGGTGCCAGAACCGGATAGTCCTGCTCTAAGCCTTGCAAAGCGCTGAGTGCCTTTTCTCCTTGCTTTTGTTCAATCAGGTCACTTGCCAACAGATAACGGGCGCGATTTTGTTCCACAGACGCTTCGCGATCGCGGTTTTGGGATTGGGGCAACTGGGCGATCGCTTGCAGTTGCACCTTTCGCTGTGCTGGGGACAGTGACACCAGTGAGAAAACGGCAGCATAGGGTTTTTGCGCCCCCAGTTGTAACTGACTCCAGCTTGTGAATTGCGCCAGCCAGTTGCCAGACTTCGTTGCTAAAACAGCTGCCCCAATCAACAGGACACATAGCCCCGCACCAACAGCCAGATTAACCCGGTTTTTCCCTTGCTTCAGCATTGATGTTCGCTGAAAAGTTCAGATGGAATTTCCTGAAACTCTAGCATTATTGGCGGTTATTCACAGGAGCCAGTCTCTAAGCAATAAGCTAAGGCAAAAATCGATCCAAAGCAGCCTTTAACTCTTCAATCTCAACTTCAATGTTGCCTTCTTTGGCAGCTCTGGCAATACACTCGGTTAAATGTTCATCCAAAATCAGCCGCGCGACGCGATCCAGCGCGCCTCGAACTGCCGCAATCTGCACTAGGACATCAGGACAGGGGCGAGAGTCTTGTACCATTGTCTTGATGCCCCGGATGTGTCCCTCCATTCGAGACAGTCGATTCACAATTCGCCGCAGCGATTCTTCGCTGTGGACGTGAGCATGAGCCGAATGTCCATCCCCATGGGTATGAACGCTGTAGCTGTGGTCTGGATCGTGAGTGTGGGAAATTTTGTCTTGGCTAGAAATGAGCGATTGGTCTTCTGCTAATCCGTTTGAGCCATTCATGCGTGATCACGATCTTGCCGGTAAATAAGATCCTAGCTTAGGACGGTGAACTAGCTGGCTCGAAAAGACGTAACCGCTAGTAGCAGTTTTCAGTAATAAAAAGCCTATTGCCCCACAAAACGGACAGGGAGCGGATAAAATAAAGGAGAGGTCTGAACCACCTCTCCTTCAACACATATACATATGAAACATGTTACACCCCAAGAAGCAGCTAGAGCTTTGGGAGTTCACGTCAAAACCCTTGCCAGATGGGAAACTGAAGGGAAAATCAAAGCCATCAGGACGGCAGCGGGTCAAAGACGGTACGATCTCGTTGCATACCTCAAAGCCAATCCCTCCATCGCCACCGGGGATACAGCTAGAGCTACCACTGTTTTGTACGCCAGAGTTTCCACCCATAGCCAAAGAGACGATCTCACTAGACAAACTGCGGCGCTTACTGAACGATACCCAGGGTGCGAGGTTATCACAGAAGTTGGAAGCGGACTCAATTTTAGGCGGAGAAGATTGCTCGCCATTCTGGAACGAGTTATCTCTGGCGATATCAAGTGTATTGTCGTTGCCCACAAAGACCGCCTTGCCAGATTTGGATTTGACCTCATCGAATGGTTGTGTGAAAAATTCAGCTGTAAAGTCGTGGTTCTCTATCAACAAAAGCACAGTCCACAAGCCGAACTCATGCAAGATATGCTGTCAGTTGTCCACTGTTTCAGTTCTCGCCTTTACGGACTCCGTAAGTACGAAAAGCAACTTAGATCAGACCCGGAAATTCAAACAGAAAAAGCGCCACTCGCACAAACGGACGGACAAGCCACAGCCTAATTTTGTCAGGAAAGTTAGGATTTACCCAGACCAAAAACTTGCGGCAGCTTGGCGGCATTGGCTAGCGGGATGCAGGTTTGTCTATAACCGGGCTATAGAGACGCTAAAATCTGGCTTCAAAGGTAGCAGTTATGACCTAGAGGCTCAGGTTTTAAACAACCTTCCAGACTGGCTGAAGACGGTTCCCAGGCATCCAAAAGCTAATGCTGTACAAGATGCAAACGATGCTTGGGTACAGGCAAAAGCTAACGCTGGAGAAGCTAAATTTCGCAGCTGCCGTCAGCCTACCCAATCAATCAAATTTAAGGTTGGCAACTACTTGCATGGCACTTGGTTCCCACAGCTTACTAAAGGGATGACTTTGGTCGCATCTCAACCATTAGCTGATAACTGTGACTATGGCACTCAGTTGGTTAGAGATAGGAGAAGGTGGTTTGCAATCCTGCCAGAGTTTGTGCCAACAAGTCAAACAAAACAGGCTAAAGTGATTGCCCTAGACCCTGGAATCCGAACTTTTTTGACCGGCTATGATGGTGAAGCTATTTTAGAAATCGGCTCTCGCAGCATTGAGCGAGTCGTAAGACTCTGCTTTCACCTAGACCGATTGATTAGCCGTGCCACCCAAAAGTCAGTTAGAGCTAAACAACGACGCTCAATGCTGCGAGCCGCAGGTCGAATCAGAATCCAAATTCGAAACCTGGTAGATGAACTTCATCGTCAAACGGTTTCGTACCTTATTCGCAACTATAAAGTGATTTTTCTGCCGACGTTTGATACCTCTCAAATGGTCGTTAAATCTAAGCGAAGAATCAACAAAAAGTCTGCCAGGTCTATGCTGACTTGGGGTCATTATCGGTTTAAGCAACTCTTGAAATCAATGGCCGATAGATCTGGTGTAATGGTAGTGGAGATCAATGAGGCGTATACGTCAAAAACCTGCGGACGATGTGGTCACATTCATCCCTTCCTTGGCGGTTCTAAGAAATTCAAATGCTTCAGTTGTGGTTTTACCGTAGATCGGGACTGGAACGGCGCTTTCAATATTATGTTGAAAGCTTTGGCGGGTACGCCCTTCACCTTAGCCGGTGATGCTATCGAGGTGTTCGAGGATGTCGCTGTTATTGAGTGATGTCCGGGATACACCGCGTAAATGTACCACAGACTAAAAGTCATCACCACTTAAACCTGAGCCAATTTCAGATAATAGCTGTAGAGAGACTTGTCACGACTTGCCAGACAGTTGCGGAGTTTCTCTAAAAATCCAGGCTGAGCGAATGTTAATCTTATGAGCTTGTCAAAATTTTCCTCGTCTATACGCCACATCAGTACTCATGTATTGGCGATCATTTTAGGAGTCATTCTCACGGTTACCACCCTGGGGGTCTCACCCTCGCAGGCTGATCCAGCGCCAATTCGGTCGAGTATACCGCCTTCTAGCGTTGCCCTTAAGGTTCCAGATGCTTCTATTGGCAGTAAGAGCTTTGTCACAGCGGCAGTGAATCGGGTGGGAAAAGCTGTTGTGCGAATTGATACTGAGCGCACCCTCAGCCGTCGCCTCCCCGATCCATCAATGTATGAAGACCCCTTCTTCAGGCACTTTTTTGGCGACAATTTCCCACAGCAGATCCCCTCGGAGCGTTTGCGCGGTCTAGGCTCAGGCGTCATCATTGACGGTAGTGGGGAGATTCTGACCAATGCCCATGTGGTCAACCAGGCTGATAAGGTGACTGTGACCTTAAAGGATGGGCGCACGTTTGAAGGCAAGGTACAAGGTGCGGATGAGGTGACGGATTTGGCGGTGGTCAAGATTAATGCCAGTGGCAACAGTTTGCCGGTGGCTCCCCTAGGAGACTCTAGCGCCGTGCAGGTGGGAGACTGGGCGATCGCAGTTGGTAACCCATTAGGACTAGATAACACAGTTACCCTAGGTATTGTCAGCACCCTCAAACGCACCAGTGCCGATGTCGGCATTCCTAACAAGCGGGTTGATTTCATTCAAACCGATGCAGCGATCAACCCTGGTAATTCCGGTGGTCCCCTCTTGAACGATCGCGGTGAAGTCATTGGCATCAACACTGCCATTCGTGCAGACGCGATGGGAATCGGCTTTGCCATCCCCATCGACAAAGCCAAAGCGATCAAAGACCAGCTGATGCGTGGCGAAAAAGTTTCCCATCCATATATAGGCGTTCAAACAGCCACCTTGACACCCGAGCTGGCAAAGCAAAACAACACTGACCCCAATTCTCCCTTACAGATCCCGGAAATTAACGGTGTACTGGTGGTGAGAGTGTTACCCAACACACCAGCTGCTGCTGCTGGCTTACGTCGGGGGGATGTACTTGTCCAAATCGACGAGCAACCGATCACCAGTGCTCAGCAGTTGCAGAGCCTTGTTGACAGTATTCCCTTGGGTCAGGTACTACAGGTGAAAGTGCAGCGGGGTAACCAAACCCAGCAACTGGCAGTGCGGACAGCAGAGCTGGAAAACGCTTCCTAAGAATAGAACGGGGAGAGAGGGGGAAAGAGAGCTGAGGGAGCCTCTCCCCCTCTCCCCCTCTTTGTCGCTATTCTTCTTCGTCTTCCTCGAAATCGTCGTCTTCTTCCTCCTCCTCCTCGTCTTCTTCGACTTCATCATCAATCAATTCATCATTCTCTTCATTAATGAAGGAGCCGCGATCAAAGCTGAAATTTGGTTCTCCCAGACCTCCGTCGAGATTGTAAGCACGGGCTGTTCGGTCATCGAGTACCACATCTAGCGGGTCATCCCCTTCCTCAAACATACTGCCCGACTCTAGGGATAAATCCTCATTCGTCACACTCGCTTCCTCGAAAGCATTGAAACCAGTACCAGCCGGAATCAATCGCCCAATAATCACGTTCTCCTTCAGACCCCGCAACCAGTCTGATTTGCCCTCGATCGCAGCCTCGGTCAGTACCCGCGTTGTTTCTTGGAACGATGCCGCAGAAATAAAGCTATCCGTGTTCAGCGATGCCTTGGTTATCCCCAATAACACTGGCGTATATTCCGCCCTGGCACCCCCTGTGATGCTCATCGCTTCATTCACCTGCTCAACCTGCCGCAGCTCCACCAACTCCCCAGGTAGCATCGTCGTGTCGCCGCCATCATCTATCCGCACCTTAGAAGTCATCTGCCGCACAATCACCTCAATGTGCTTATCGGCAATGTCAATCCCCTGCGATTGATACACGAGCTGCACTTCGTTCACCAAAAACGTCTGCACCCGCTGCAAAGCTTCCAAGGCACTTGCATACGTTCCAGCATCCGCATTCAGATTGAAGAAAATATCCAAAATTTCGTGCGGATTCGATGGGCCATCGGTCAGCGGCATTCCCGCCTCCACAGTGGCATCATCCGACACCACAACGTTCACGCTACTACCAGTGATCGGATACTCCGTGACTGTGCCAGAATCCTCAATCACCCTAATCTCAACTGTTTCATCCTCCAACCTACCCACCTGGGCAACTCCAGGCCGCCGCGCCAAAATGCAAGCTTCTTTAGGCTTACGCGCTTCCAAGAGTTCCTCAATTCTGGGCAACCCCTGAATAATATCCCCGGTTTTAGCCCGTTCAAACACCAATAGCACCAAATTGTCGCCCCGCTGCACCAAGCCTCCATCATCTACCTGCAACACCGCTCCGGGGCTGACACGGTAAGGACGGGCAATTCGCAGAGTCACTTCCCAAGCAGGGGAGTGGGGAGTGGGGAGCGGGGAGTCGGGAGTGGCAGATGGAGCTTCTTGCTTACTGCTGGCTCCAGACTCTTTACTCACTTGTTTAATTTGCAGCACTTGACCAGATTCTTCTGTGAAGACACCAGGGGCAATTTCGGTGCCAGCCACTAGCAATGTGCCCACCTTGACGCGGGGCTTCTCCGACGCGCGTAGGGCGACGCGATCGCTCTCTCGCAAGACTAAAATGCGCCGAATCGCTTCTGCTCCTTCTCGGACACCACGTACTTCCCCAGCATCTTTACACTGGATTTCAGTCCGAGCCACTACAGCTTGCGGAGCAATCACTTGCCCATCTTCCACCAGCAACCGAGTTTGAGTGCTGCCTTGGGTGGCATCTGCGGCAATGTCGCGGCGAATCACGAGCGATTCCAAAATCACCAGCTGCAATCGCTGAATCTCTGGATCGACCGCATCCGCTACCAGCTCAATATCAGCTACCATTGGCACCCCCGCGTGTTCGGCTGAGTGCATCTGCTCAATTTCCAGCACCAGCTGGGTTCGCAGCAGTTCCACCCCTTCTACCGATTTCACCCGCTCGGAATCTTTATAAGGCAGTCGCTGCACTGCCCGAAGTTCGATCGAGCGACCCGATTGATTAATCGAGCTCGTACTCGGCACTGGTGGTTGATCCGGGACTGGGTATTCCGTCACTGGCCTGACCAACAGCGCTGGGCCTTCAGGCGATTCCACGTACTCGATATAGCGCAGAGCATCGAGCGTGTGTCCCGGCAGGATCTCCTCACCAGGCTGCCCAAACGTGCCATCTCGTCCCATCACTGCCTCTGGGTCATCCACCATCAGCAGTTCACCGGGCTTAATTACCAGCTCCCGCAGAATGTCGTTTTTCTGCGTCGCTTCCACCACCCCACTGTTCTGGCAGAAAATATCCTTCACCACTTCGGTGCCAGCTTCTACATATTGACCATCTTCAACCATCAACAGCGAGATATCTTTATTCACCTCGTGGGTCTCTTCGGGAATCCATAACAAGGTTCCCCCCTGCACCACTTCATAGCCCTGTTTCGCTTTGCCCTTCTTCGCCACTTCCACTCCGGCATATTTAATCAAGCCGCCAGTGGTAGTGCGATATTGCTCATCAATTAACTCCGCCACCACTTGATTGTTTAGCACCTTAGTTCCTGGGGTGGCTAAGAGCAAAAACACCTGGTTGTTGCTAGTTTCAATTAAGTAGTGGTCGCGGCCTTGGGTATTTTCTGCCCGCACAGTGGCAGTGTCTAAAACTACACTGGCGGTGATAATTTCAATTTCCCGTTCCCGTCGGCCTCCAGACGAAAAAGGCAAGCGCACCACACCCCCATGCAGGGTAGTTAGCTTCGTTTCTGCCAACACACTACCAGAGTGTACTTTGTCGCCATTTACCACGGACGGTTCTGCGCCTGGGGGTAGGTTATAAACTTCCCCAGATAAAATCCAAATTAAGCCGCCCCGCGCTGCCGTTGTGGTGGTGTTGCCTTGGCGGTCGGTTTTTTCTTCCGGCACCACGTCGGCAAATTTCACTTCTCCTGCCAAATCTGAAGCGACGTCTTTGGTGGCTTTTTCGGTATGAGCCCGGTTCGTCCGACTGCCAATCGCCACTTCTGCCAACAGTTGTGCGGTCAAGACCTTCTGATTATCTACAATGTATAACGTCGAACCTTGAGTTACGGGAATCTTGATCGATTCCGCTCCCCCACTTTGCTCGAGTATCAGTTCTCCGTTCGCTTCTACCAATAGGGCATCTTCCCCATGGCGGGTTCTAAACGCCCTAGTGCGTAACGTGCGCGGAATTCTTACTGTTCCATCCTGCTCCGCCCGCACTTGCCGAGCGACTTCCCCAGTAAACACGCCCCCGGTGTGGAAAGTCCGCATCGTCAGCTGGGTTCCAGGTTCCCCAATGCTTTGGGCAGCGATAATCCCAACGGCTTCGCCCAAATCCACCTTTTTAGCATGAGCCAGACTCCAACCGTAGCAGTGCTGGCATACAGAGCGTGCCGCTTCACAAGTCAGAGGCGATCGCACTATCACTTTTTCTACGCCAGCTTTTTCTACCGCTCGGGCGGTATCATCGTCAATTGGCTGATTCTTTGGTACCAGGACTTGTCCTGTAGATGGGTGAATCACATCAACTGCTGCCACCCGACCCAACAATCGGGAGCTAAGGGGAATCATGACGCGCTCACCGTCTTTCATAGCTCGCACCGGGATCGCCCGCGTGGTGCCGCAGTCGATTTCCCGAATAATTACATCCTGCGACACATCCACCAGGCGGCGGGTGAGATAGCCGGAATCTGCCGTTCTCAAGGCCGTATCCACCAGCCCTTTTCTGGCTCCGTAGGACGAAATAATATACTCCGTTACGGTCAGTCCTTCCCGGAAGTTGGTTTTAATTGGCAGGTCAATAATCTCCCCTTGAGGATCTGCCATTAGTCCCCGCATCCCTACCAGCTGGCGCACTTGGGAGATATTGCCCCTAGCTCCAGAAAAGGCCATCATGTAAACCGAGTTAAGTGGGTTAGTGGCCTTAAAATGGTGTACCACTTCATCCTTGAGCGCTTCACTGGTACTATTCCAAGTATCGATTACCTTTTGGAACCGCTCCACTTCGGTAATTTCGCCTTTGGTGTAGCGATCTTCAGTGGCGCGAATTTCCGCTTCGGCAGCCTCTAGAAGCGAGCGTTTGCTCGGGGGCACCATCAAGTCATCCACACTGATAGACACCCCAGCTTTAGTGGCGTAGCGAAATCCTAGGTCTTTGAGTCGATCAGCGATCACGGCTGTCCGGGCAGTACCGAAATTGGTGAAAGCCCAAGCGATCAACTTTTTCAATTGACCCTTGTCCACTACACGATTCCGAAAAATCATTGACTTTTGATCTGGCATTTTTTCCGATTCCTGTTTTTCTAGGGGCTCCAGGGGGTGAGGGGCTCCAGGG
>CAXUIG010000220.1:0-11037 GCA_964250845.1 uncultured bacterium
TACTCCACTGAAGCCAGTCGTCCCTCCTTTCGGATTTAGACTGAACGAATCGCACCTGCCCTGTACGTTTAAATCCTCAATGCGAATATGGGCGTACTTGAAACTAATCTCGGTCGTTGTTTTTTGGAGAAAATCACGGCGTTGATTAGCTATTCGTGCATGATGTTTTTGCAGGAGACGGTAGTACTTGTGAGCATTTTTAGATGCCCTAATACCCTGCTTACGGTTTCCTAGTTGCTTATTACGATTGCGCCACTGAATTAAGGCCAGCTTGGTTTTCGCTTTTTTATATGGCTTTGGCGCATCGTAAGTGGTTCCATCGCTCAAAGTAGCAAAAGTTGTAACTCCCAAATCAATTCCAGTTGGTTCAATAACTTCATGGAATAGAGGCGGTAACTTCTGGACATCAATGACAAAGCTTACATACCATTTATCAGCCTCTCTACTAATAGTAAAATTTTGAGCAGAACAAATAAATGGTATTTTTTCTTTGAGTCTAAGTTCACCCAGCCCAGGAACAGTTATTCTTTTGCCTGGATAAAGAACTTGCCGATTGGTGAACGGTAGCGCTGGCTTGCCTTTCTCTGGATAGGTGCCGCTAGTTCTATAGACAGTAAAGCTTTGTTTATCCTTTCTGGCCTTAAAGACCGGCAAGCCATTCTGTCCCTTACGCCAGCGGCTAAAGGCATCCTTGAGATCCTGGAAAGCTGATTGGTAAACAGTCGAGGGGTACTTGCTTATCCACTCAAACTCCGGTCTGGTTTTCAATTCATTGTTGAAAACCTTTTTGGCCGCGTCTATTCGCTTTGAATCATTTGCAGTAATATCTTCAAACTGCCATGAATCTTTTACTAGCGACAATCCGAAATTATAGGTAAAGCGTTTCAGTCCAGCACAGCCAGCTAGAATTGAACGCTCCTTATTATTAAGTTTCAATTATCGTTTTATGGCGTACATGGCAAATTGCTGGTTTGTTATCATAAGCATAACAAACGATACCGACCTATGGCAAGCAAAAAAGATAAAATGTTGGTGGTAAGAATGACGACACGAGAGTGGGAAGCACTCAAAGCTTACGCCGAAACTGAAGACTGTTCAATGGCGGCGGTGGTCAGAAAATTGCTCAAGAAGTTGCTCGGAGCCGTAAATGTCTACGATCCAAACGAAAAATGACGTGTTGTTACATAAATCGGGGATTAAGTCGCGTCTCTAGCCAAGCAAAAATCTGCCCAAACGGGTCGAACTATCGGTATTTATCCTGAAACCAAGCACCCCACTTACTTCGACTCGATTGGATTGTCGCTCGAAGAGCCTTTACTCAAAAGTTTGACGGATAACGGCTACACGGAACCGAATGCCCCCGTTTTCATCCAGTCGTTTGAAACGGCTAATCTGAAATACTTGCGCTCAAAAACGGACTTACCCTTAATCCAGTTATTCGACGATAAGGATGCAAAGCCGTATGATTTTATTTTGAACGGTGATTCTCGCACCTATGGAGACCTAACATCTCCCAGCGAATTGACCAATATCGCCAAATATGCTACAGGAATTGATCCCTACAAACGGCTAATTGTTCCCGTAGACCCAGATCAGTGGCTGCAAACTCCCACTTCCTTAATTGACGATGCTCATGCTGCGTGTTTGCTTGTGCATCCCTACACTTTCCGCAATGAAGCCCGCTACCTAGCTCCAGACTATAACGGCAATCCATTGCTGGAATACCAACATTTTTTCAACTTAGGGGTTGATGGCCTGTTTAGCGACTTTCCAAATACCGCCGTTGCCATCCGCAACTTTTAATCAGCGATTATAGTTTCTAATTGATATTTACTGATCATTACATCATCAGTCATGTTTGTCAAGATAACCAAAGACAGATTTTGGTAGTGGCAGATACATCAAAAGAGAGGTTTGTATAGCAGGATATATTTCGGTAACAAAATCTACCGAATAAATCTATAAAGCCGCATAAGTTAGTAAAAGCCTACTTTAGCGCCAGGTCAACAGCTTCTCAGGCGCATGTGATTGATTCAGAAGTAAAAGTATAACTATGACTGCCACAGACGGTACGCCAGCAAGGGCGGGTAAAACTAAGTTGGACGCCGCCGAGCCTGCAGAAACAGGAGGCGCATACAAATCTCAAGAGTTGACAGACGCTGGAGAGCCCAAAGCAGGCGTAAACAAATTTGAAAGGATGAAAGCCGAGAAAGATGGTCTAGTGCTGAAGCAAGAGCTAGACTATTTAGCCAAGATTGGCTGGGAAGCAATGGATGAAGCTGATCGGGACTTTCGGCTCCGGGTTATAGGTTTGTTCTATCGCACGGTCACTCCTGGTAAGTTTATGCTGCGGATGCGGCTGGCTAATGGTGTCATCACCAGTGGTCAAATGCGGGTTCTAGCCGAAATAGTGCAACACTACGGTGAGGAAGGCAATGCTGATATCACCACCCGACAAAATATCCAACTGCGGGGGGTGCGGATTGAGGATGCGCCAGATATCTTCCGTAAGTTATACCAAGTCGGTCTGACCTCGGTTCAGTCGGGCGTAGACAATGTTCGCAATATTACTGGTTCGCCTTTGGCTGGGCTTGATCCAGATGAATTGATTGATACGCGTGGCTTGTGCCGCCAAGTGCAAGACATGATCACCAAGAACGGCGAAGGCAATCCCGCCTTTACAAACTTGCCGCGAAAGTTCAACATTGCGATCGCTGGTTGTCGTGATAACTCTGTCCATGCTGAGCTGAATGACCTTGCCTTTATCCCCGCTTATAAGGGAGAGGGGGAGAAAGAAGAAAACTATTCTTCTGAACGCCAGTTGGGGTTTAATGTCATCGTCGGTGGGATGTTTTCACCTAAACGCTATGAAGCAGCGGTTCCCCTGAATGCTTGGGTTCCTCCTGACGATGTCGTCGCCTTGAGCGAAGCGATTCTGCTGATTTATCGTAACCACGGCTTGCGGGCGAATCGGCAAAAGTCGCGGCTGATGTATCTAATTGATAAGTGGGGAATTGAAAAGTTTCGCGCTGAGGTAGAAAACCAAATCGGTCATCCGCTTGAGCTTGCTGCTGAAAAAGATGAATTCCTCTGGAATAAGCGCGACCATATCGGTGTCTATCCTCAGAAGCAACCTGGGTTGAACTTTGTAGGTCTGCATATTCCTGTCGGTCGCCTATATGCCGAAGATATGTTTGATCTAGCCCGCATGGCGGAAGTCTATGGCACTGGAGAGATCCGCTTTACAGTTGAGCAAAATCTGATTATTCCCAATATCCCTGGCTCTCGCATCGAGCCATTTTTGCAGGAACCTCTACTAGCTCGTTTTTCCGTCAATCCAGATAATTTGATGCGAGGCTTGGTTTCATGCACCGGCAGTCAATTCTGTGGCTTTGCACTAATTGAAACGAAAAACCGCGCCCTTGCTTTTGTGGAGGCATTGGAAGCAGAGCTATCGGTGCCTCAGCCTGTGCGGATTCACTGGACGGGCTGTCCTAATTCCTGTGGGCAACCGCAAGTGGCCGACATTGGCTTAATGGGCACGAAGGGTCGCAAAGATGGCAAAGTCGTAGAGGCCGTAGACATCTGGATGGAAGGTAAGGTGGGTCACGAGGCTGAGCTAGGAAAGCGGATCATGAAAGGAATTCCCTGTGATGATCTTAAGCCGGTGCTGCGAGACCTGCTGATTGAACACTTTGGGGCAACACCTAAGCCGACAGAGCTGACAGCAGATGACATGACTCCCGTTCTAGTGGGCAAGGACGGATAACATGACTGACTCAACCAAAACGGTGTGCCCATACTGTGGCGTTGGTTGTGGTCTAGAAGTGACGCCACCAGCCCAACGTGGTCGTGAGACTGCTAGAGATAGTCAGGGCAACCCGATCTGGAAAGTGCGGGGCGATCGCGCCCACCCCTCCAGTCAAGGTATGGTGTGTGTCAAAGGGGCCACGGTCACAGAGTCCCTCGGCAAAGACAGGCTGCTTTATCCCATGGTACGAGACTCCCTGGATGAAACATTCCGGCGTGCTAGTTGGGATGAAGCCTTGAATCGTGTAGTTAATCGAATTCAAACAGTTCGCTCCACCCAAGGATCTGACGCCTTGTCTATGTACGGCTCGGGTCAAGCCGCCACGGAGGACTACTACGTCGCCCAGAAACTGATGAAAGGCTGTCTGGGAACCAACAACTTTGATAGCAACTCACGCCTATGCATGGCTTCAGCCGTCTCTGGCTACGTTCAGAGTTTTGGCTCCGACGGTCCACCTTGCTGCTATGAGGACTTAGATCTAACTGACTGCGCCTTTTTGATTGGCACCAACACTGCCGAATGCCACCCGATCCTTTTCAACCGCCTGGAGAAGCACCACAAAAAGAACAATGATGTCAAAATGATTGTGGTCGATCCGCGTCGGACAACGACTGCGGAGGCGGCAGATCTCCATCTAGCGATTCGGCCTGGGACTGATATTGATTTGCTCAATGGTATTGCTCATCTGCTACTGCGTTGGGGCTACGCTGAGGCAAACTTTATTGAGGAATCTACTACCAACTTCCCCGCCTTTGCCGAGGTCATTCGGCACTACCCGCCGGAGGTAGTAGCGCAGCGGTGCGGTATCCGAGTGAGTGAGTTGGAGACTGCTGCCCGATACTGGGGTGAATCTAAGCGGGTTCTGTCTCTGTGGTTGTTGGGCTTGAATCAGTCCATTGAAGGCACAGCCAAGGTGCGAACCCTAATCAACCTGCACCTGATGACTGCCCAGATCGGTAAGCCAGGGGCGGGGCCTTTTTCTCTTACGGGTCAGCCGAATGCTATGGGGGGAAGGGAAGTAGGCGGAAGCGCCCACGGGCTACCAGGCTATCGCTTTGTCACTAATCCCCAACACCGAACGGAAGTTGAGCAGTTTTGGGGACTCCAACCAGGGCAGATATCGCCCCATCCGGGTCGCACTGCCTGGGATATAATCACCGGGCTAGAGAATGGGGAAGTAGGGTTCCTCTGGATTGTGGCCACTAACCCCGTCGTCACCATGCCGGATCTAGAGCGTACCAAAGCAGCCCTACGGCGATCGCCCTTCACGGTTTATCAGGAAGTCTACTACCCGACAGAAACGGCAGCTTACGCCCATGTTCTGCTGCCTGCGACTCAGTGGAGTGAGAAAACGAGCACCATGACAAACTCCGAGCGCCGGGTTAGCCTCTGTAGTGCCTTCCGCTTACCCCCTGGTGAAGCGCGGGATGATTGGGCGATTTTTGCCGAAGTCGGTCGCCGCTTAGGTTTTGCCAAACATTTTCCCTTCAAGAACTCGGCACAGGTCTACGCCGAATTCGTCCAACTGACGCGCGATCGCCCCTGTGATCTGACTGGCATCAGCCATGAGCGTCTGCGCTCTGAAGGTCCAATCCAGTGGCCCTGCCCCGATACTGGCAAGCTAAAACCAGGCGAGCCAGCTAGACTTTACACGAACTATAGCTTTCATACACCTGATGGGCGCGCTCGGTTTGCCGCCTATCACGCTCGGGGGCTAGCAGAACCACCGGATGAGCAGTACCCCTTTGTGCTAATTAATGGCAGACTTTATGGGCACTGGCACACCCAAACCCGTACAGGTCGGATTGAAAAAACTCGCTCCATGTACCCCCATCCTTTTATTGAGATTCATCCCCATGACGCTAAAACACTAGGAATCCAGGATAATGGGTGGGTGGAAGTGCGATCGCGTCGCGGTTTAGCCCGGTTTGCCGCCAAAGTTACACAGGCGATCGCCCCTGGCACTGTATTTGTTCCGATGCATTGGGGGGCTCTTTGGGCAGACCAAGCGGAAGTCAACGCCCTCACCCACCCCGAAGCTTGCCCCGTCTCCCTCCAACCCGAATTAAAAGCCTGTGCCGTGCAACTCGTGCCCCTTGCTGCTGAACATGTCTCCTCTAAGTATCTGCCCCAACCCACTCAATCCAAAGCTTTATCCCCTCCACTTTCGGTTTAATGCAAATGTTGCATGAAGTTTATGCAATTTGCTGGCAATTGTCGGTCAAAAAGTAACTATCGATACATTCTACCGCATCTGGTTTCTATAGGTTTAATTCATGGCTGGGAGAGTTAAAGAAATTTAAGATTTTCGAGTGCTCAGACGCAAATAACAGTATCGCCACTAACAATCTTTGAGGTCGCGCCCGACCTACAGGCGGAGATATTGTTGGACTTTTATCAGCTCAAAAAAGGCGTAGCTCTTACTCGTAACTACTCGGAGTAAGAGTCAGGTAAAAGCTTGCTCATGTATGTTTTTGTTGTTTCTGTTAAGGAAATTATGCTCCGAGGATTACTGTCTTTCAGTGGCCGCTACCGCATCCTGAATTTGGCCTGGCTTGCCTTCTTCTTATGCTTTGTGGTTTGGTTTAACTTTGCTCCCTTCACCACAACTGTCAAACAGGATCTGCATTTAACTGTTGGGCAAGTCAGAACAATCAGTCTGTGCAACCTAGCTCTGACGATTCCAGCCCGAATCATCATCGGTATGGTGCTAGATAGCCTTGGGCCTCGCATCACCTTTTCATTACTATTAATGTATGCTGCTATTCCATCCTTGGCCTTTGCTTGTGCGCAAGACTTCAATCAGTTGGTTTGGAGCCGCTTGGCAATGGGGATTGTTGGGGCAGGTTTTGTAGTTGGTATCCGTCTAGTTGCGGAATGGTTCCCTCCCAAAGAAATTGGCTTTGCCCAGGGCATCTATGGCGGGTGGGGAAACTTTGGCTCATTTGCGGCTGAGGCTGTTCTACCTGCTATTGCGGCTGCAGCCGCTTTTCTGTATGCCGGTCATGTGAACTGGCGGTTTGCGATCGGCCTAAGCGGGGTCATTGCTGGCCTTTACGGGGTGTTCTTTTACTTCAGCGTCCAAAATACTCCTCCGGGCAAGGTGTATCAGCGACCCGCCCGCAGCGGGGGGATGGAAGTGACAAGTGCGACAAGCTTCTGGGCACTCTTGCTAACTAATATTCCCTTGATTGCGGCTTTAGGTTTAATTACCTGGCGCTTGCAGAAAGTTAAGTTCCTGAATTCAAACACAATGTACATTGTTTGGGCTTTCTTGTTCGCCCTGTACTTGTTCCAAGCGTACCAGGCTTATCAGGTGAATCGGGAAGTTGTAAGCGGCAGTAAACAATATCCCCTACAAGAACGTTACAAGATTAGCCAAGTATTTATTTTAGAGCTAGCTTATGCTGCCAGCTTTGGCTCAGAGATAGCGGTTGTTTCGATGCTACCTGAGTTTTTTCAGAAGAACTACGGCATAACTGAGGCGGTAGCAGGGCCACTCGCTGCTTGCTTTCCGCTCATGAACCTAGTCTCCCGCCCAGCAGGTGGGTTTATCTCCGACAAGCTAGGTAGCCGAAAGTGGACATTAGCCGCAATGATTGCTGGCGACGGCATTGGCTATCTGCTGCTGAGCAGAGTCAGCCATGATTGGGCGATACCCCTAGCCGTTATTCTCACCATGACTACCGCCTTTTTTGTCTTTGGTGCAGCAGGTGCCACTTTCGGGATTGCGCCCTTGCTTAAACGGAGTGTTACAGGCCAGATTGCCGGGAACGTTGGTGCCTACGGCAGCGTTGGCTCCGTGATTTACGCGACTATATATAGCTTGATGCCTGATAATCCTGAAGGGTACCGCACCTTCTTCGAGGTGCTCGGAGTTGCCGCCTTGATTGTTTTCTTCCTTTGTGCACTCGTCTTGAAGGATCTCCAGGCTGCTAAGAGCGAAGAGCTTGAAGAAGACGCAGCGATGGTGGGGCATTAGACAGGAGTCCCCTGACCGAGAACGGGGTGTGGGGTGCAGGGGAAGATGGCTATTGTTCCCACACCGCACTTTCTTACAAGCCCCCGACTTTAGACGCGAGTGAAAAAGAAATATTTGTTCCCTTGTGGCGTAGCCCAAAGGGTCAAGGCGTCCTTGTTTCTTGAACAGAGGATTCATCCATGGGGTTCCCCACACCCTACACCCGCGCTACCCAAACGTACTGACTCCTATGTAACTAAATTTTGAAGTAAATTAAGAAAATTCCATGTCATCAACTGCTCCAACTCAAACCACGGCAACTGATACACCAAAAACCAGCCTTAGCGATACTCACGAGCTTAGCTATGAGCAAATGATCCTTTGCTCAGGGGTGATTGGCATTGCTGGGGGATTAGTTGCAACAGCGTATTACTATGTGCTTGAAGCATGCCTACATCTTGTCTGGCATACGCTACCAGACTTTGTGTCACCCTACTTTCCCGCATCGATTCCGTCCTGGAATTATGTCTGGATTGCTACTACAATTGGTGGATTTCTGGTTGGCCTAACACTACGCTTCATGGGCCTTCCTGGGGAAGTTGCTTTTGTCGTTGACAAGGTACATTCTCCAGGCCGAATTTCTCTGCGCCAAACTCCGGCAATGATTGTTGCTTCGCTAATATCGATCACGGCTGGTGGCAGTGCTGGACCAGAAGCGCCGCTGGTACAGATCAATGGCAGTTTTGGCGGCTGGCTAGGTAAGAAGCTCAACTTGGCCGTTAGTACAGTGCGTGTGTTGACCCTCTGCGGTATGAGTGCTGCACTCGGCGCATTTTTTGGTGCCCCCCTTGGTGGTGCACTCTTCGCCCTGGAACTCCCCCATCGTCGCGGACTGGAATACTACGAAGCTGTCATTCCAGCAGTGCTTTCAGCGATTCTGAGCTTTTTTGTGTTTCGATTTAATACCGGGCTGTCGATAGGTGGCATGTACCATTTTGCCGCTGTTCCTAAGCTCGAGCTGAGCAATCTAGTCCAAGGCGCACTACTTGGGGCGCTAGGCGCGCTGGTTGCCTTGCTGTTTATTTTGCTCTTCCGTACCGTCGGTTACCTGTGTGAGTACATCCACCAACGCACAATTGTGCTCGCCACTCTGGGAGGGTTATCGATCGGACTGATTGCTTTGGCTTTTCCCCAAACGCTGTTTTTTGGCGAAAAAGAGATTAATACCATCGTGGAGACAGGTTCTACGTTTGGTGTGACGATGTTGCTGATGATCGCCTTGGCTAAAATGCTGGCGGTCAGTTGCACTCTGCACTCCGGTTTTCGGGGAGGATTCATCTTCCCGCTATTCTACATTGGAGCGGCAGTGGGCTTAGCCATTTCTCTTGGTGTTCCCCAAATCCACCCGACAATCGCCATGGTCTGCATGATGGCAGCGGTGAATGTGGCAATCACTAAAACGCCCGTCAGTACCACGGTGATTCTTAGTGTGCTTTCTGATACAGCTATGGTTCCCGTGATTGTGATCGCATGTTTTGTCAGTTTCATCTTGACCACCCACGTATGCTTGATTAAGACTCAGCGATCGCGTAGCGTCTCGGCGGCAGAAGAATCGAGTTTTCCGCTGCAGGTTGTCCCCGAATCTGCTTAAATTGTCTGATTCGAGTAGTAGCTATTCCTCGCTAGAATAGATTAAGAAAGATAAAGATGGTTATCAGAAATCAGAGTCAAAATCCATGGCACTATTCGGACTTGGCAAGAAGCTAACGATACCCACTCCTGAACAGGCATTGCCGGGACGGGCAGAGTCTATGCCAGTACCCGCTCATCACTACGTAAACGGTAATCCGCTCAAGCCCCCTTATCCCGATGGGCTGGAGATGGCTATGTTTGGCATGGGGTGTTTCTGGGGGGCAGAACGCAAATTCTGGCAGCAAGACGGAGTTTTCACCACCGCTGTGGGGTACTCCGCCGGAATAACGCCAAACCCTACCTATGAAGAGGTCTGTACGGGACGCACTGGTCACAATGAAGTGGTTCGCGTTGTTTTTGACCCGAAAGTGATTAGTTACGAAACCCTACTCAAGGTCTTCTGGGAAAGCCATAATCCTACCCAAGGTATGCGCCAAGGTAATGACGCTGGCACACAGTACCGTTCAGGAATTTATGTGTATTCGAACCAAAGGAAGCTGGCAGAAGCATCGCGAGACACCTATCAGCAAGCCCTGAATGCAGCCGGTTATGGGACAATCACCACTGAGATCATCGATGCGCCGGAGTTCTACTACGCAGAAGCCTACCATCAGCAGTACCTTGCCAAAAACCCGAACGGGTATTGTGGTCTAGGTGGAACGAAAGTTACTTGCCCTGCAATGACTACACTTTAACCGAGAACGGGTTGTGTAGAAGAAGGGGGTGTAGGGTGTGGGGTTTCCATACCCCACTTTCTTTCAAGAAGAGAGAATTTATTTATGGAGAAGGCCGCACTCACTCTTTTAAATAAAAACAGGGACATCCGGGAATACATTAAACTAGCTTTAAAAGCTGTCTTCATCAGTCATTAATGTTGACTGAATTATGGCCCTCAATTCTTTATTAGCTTCTCTCAACTCCCTAGTATTATTTATCATTTCTCTAGAATAGTTTACCAATTCCCTAGAATAGTTTACCAATTCTCTACTGGTCTTTCTCAATTCCTTACTACAATCTATTACTTGCTTGGACATTATTTTACTTATTTTCTTTCTAGAATATATATATTCTTCTGATAGAGGAAATAAAATTGGATTTGTCCATAAAGTAAAAAAAATATGTATTAGTTTTAAAAACCTAATATAAATATACAAAATTTAGCTACTTCCTGATCTA
Organism: uncultured bacterium; assembly: GCA_964250845.1. Classification (GTDB taxonomy): domain Bacteria; phylum Cyanobacteriota; class Cyanobacteriia; order Cyanobacteriales; family Chroococcidiopsidaceae; genus CAXUIG01. The sequence continues at coordinate 10,641 of CAXUIG010000220.1, forward strand.
ATTTAAGCTAGTGCGATCGCTTACTAAGGATGCGATCGCAGGTTGGTGACGACTAGGGTGCGTATTGCCCCATTTCTACTCAACAATTCGCTGTTGTCGAAGCTGCGCCATCAGCTCACTCATGAAATTCACAAATGCGCGAACTTTTGCCGATAAGTGCCGTTTTTGCGGATACACCACTGAAATTGGGGAACCTGGCGGAGCATAGCTTTCGAGTACAGGCTTGAGTTTACCGCACGCAATCGCTGGACATACAAGGAAGTTGTAAAGCTGAATCAGCCCAGCATCGGCGATCGCCGCCTCCAGCAGTGCCTCCGCATGATTAAAGCGGAAACTGCCATTAACGGCACTGGTTACCTGAGATGGGATAGCTGAAAGCATTACCAGATATATGCTT
>CAXUIG010000221.1:0-11002 GCA_964250845.1 uncultured bacterium
AATGCCCTCTCTGTCTCAGCAGCAAGTAGCTTGATTAGGTGACCGGCGCTCTAGTTGGAAGAACACCAACCTGTTCGTCGCTCCACAGGCAAGTACCATCGGGCTGCAAGCCCATCCCTGAAAACCAAACGCATTCATGGGCATCCACAGATGTCCAGTGCAGATTGATCGAATGCTGATGCTCTACGTAGGGGACTGTAATCCCGTAGGCGCTACCCTTAGACCATTCAGGATGGTTCCGAGCGCTCACATGCACCAAACAATATGGTACATTCGCTCCTTCTGGCGTATGAATCGCATTCTCTGGAAGCACAAGTAGAAAGGTGGGAACTGCGATCTCCAAATCTGCTAACAGATAATTCTGGTCTAAAATATCAGTTTCTTGGAATTCCCGCAACATCTCCTTGGAAATACAGTACAGTGGCGCATCTTGAACGAACCAAAGCACAGTACGGTACATATTGAGCGTAGATGCTTGATCGCGACTGAGTTGCACTGTAACGTTTTTGTTACAAAAGGCGGCAACATTGCCACCAACAATTGCGCTGAGGACTTCCCAACGCAAGTAACCGCGAGGCAACTTGTAGGGACGCTCTCGTCGCACTAACGCAGTTTCTGAGCAGTCAGACAGTAAGCTAGCGAATTCGTAGAGCGTCATTGCAACACCTCTACTACGGACTTCACGAGCAGAACGTCGTCTATAGGACAACCAATCGCCCGACAATAATTCTCAATAATTTGCAGAAATTTTAGCTGCCGCTGTCGGGTTGAAAATCCTGAAACAACCTCTTGAATATTTTCCAGACCAGATGATCCGCTTGATAGCACGTCAAAATATCTTCGGCAATGCCATGTATAAATAGCCTCTTGATGCTGACGTGCTTGCTCTAACTCGGTCATAATCTCGTGAAAAGCCTCTTGTTTGGGAGATTTGGGGTTTAAACGGGGTTTGTAAGCTCCCATTCTCGGAATTCTTTGCTTTTCAAACAAGCCCAGGTCTTGTGGAGTTAGGGGATGAACAACTTTCCCACTTTGATACTCTGACCAAAGCTGGAATCCGCGCTCAAACGGCAAAACAATCAAATCATCGAAGGGAAGAATTGTTTGTTCAAAAGCATTCCAACCATTCCATCCGAGGACAACTATTATTTTCTCCCAATTGAAAGCGAAATCGCGGTCTGCCCCGAGATAAACCTGGACATTATTGGACAACCCTCGTCTAGGATATCTGTCGGCACCTGTAGAAAAGCATGTTGTTAAGGGTTGTCCAATAATGTCAAGAGTCTTTGCAACCCACCATTCAGGGCATTGAGGATCGTCATCCTCGAAAGGATGTTGTTGCAAATCTCTAATTTCTAAGATTTGACCAAAAAAATTAATCCACATTGTATTACGACACAAGTTCGCATTGTCAACAACGAAATCTCCAATGTTCATATTTCTAAATAAGTCAGACACAAGATTCCTCCTTCACAGCAAAACCTTGGCGATATGCTGCTAAATTTTTGGTTAGCGATGCCCCTGTAGCCTTCAACATCAATTAAACCTGGAGGATGATAGGGATTTCCAGTCAAATCAAAGGCAAATCTTCCACGCCCAACTGGTCGTCCCGCCACCATCAACGCCTCCACCACTGTGAAGCCGTCAAGAATTCAACTCCAGCAGCACCAGCAGCAGCTTCATCTTCAGAGCGATCGCCCACCATCAAAGCAATATCGGCACTATAATATTCAATCCCCCACTTGAGCATTCCCGGCCCTGGTTTTCGAAACCAACCTTGGTTTTGAGCGCATAAACGAGCTTCTTTCTCCCCAGGCCCGACGATATACAATTCAATGCCTTCAAAATCAGGGCAAAAGCACCCCATTTCGATGTTGAGTAACTCCATGCAGTAGCGCATTTCTGCGATCGCATCTTTTAAACTCTTGTGATGAGCTGCTACTCCCCCCTGGTTAGAGAGGATTACAGGGAACCATCCGTGGCCTACATAATATGCAATTGCCTCTCGTACTCCAGGCAACACAACTTGATCTTGAGGGTTTTCAACGAATTGTTTCCCGCTAGATGGAGCTACCAGAGTTCCGTCTTTATCGAGGAGGAGTAGTTTAGTCATCATCGGGGCTTAGCACTCAACTAAATATCAATCTACTCGACTATAATCATGTTGTCAAGTAAAAGGCTAAAATAGTCGAGTAAAGCCGGATATGGAAAATGTGGGATTGAGTAAATATTCCCTGATAATTTCGTCTAATTACAGAGCGGCTCTGGAATCGTTGGCAGCAAAACACGGGTTCATGTGGGGCGATAGAGGGAACGTCAAGGGGTTGATCGAGGCTCTAGCCCGTGGGGACATTCCGATTGGGTCTAGAACCACCTTGTCGGCGGCTCGTCAATCGGCCTTAGTTCGAGCAGCTGTGGCCTTACGCGATTGCGCCGAATCAACCTCTGCTAGAGAAGTAGTAGGAATGCTGAGTGAGTACGAACTCTTACCAGAGTTGCTTGAGCTGATCGACTTCAGCTTTGGGGAACTCTATAGCCCTTGGATAGAAAAAATAGAAGCATGCATTGACAACCAACAGCCGTTCCAACTTTCTTACTTTGATGCTGCCAATCGGCAGTGGGTATACAATGTGTGCTACGCCGAGTTCGCTTTTCGGGAAAAGCGTAATTACCTGGAGTGCTGGTGCGATTCGACTCAAGGTAACTTGGACTTGCCTCTTCTGCGCCATAATTGGAGTTTGCGGCTGGATCGAATTGCTGATGCTGGAATCGTTTCTGTAGAGTCAGAGTGGCGAGCTGGGCTAGATACGATAGAAGTAGAATTCGAGCTAAATGGTAGCTTGGCTCATGCTTATCAGCCACTCCCACATGATGTTTGTGATCAGTGGCTTAGTGTTGAGCCACCAAGAAGGAGAGTTTCTCGTCGGATATCGAATACGTTCTGGTTCGTTCGCGAAGTATTGCCTTATGGGAAAGACTGTATCGTCTTGTCCCCGGAGGGAGTGCGATCGCGCATTCTAGAGCATTTGTCAGATGCAATAGCTAGGTATAAAATTTGAGCTTGTCTACTGCCACTGTGAGCAGTTATAATTTTGGTCAGGGGAAATAGATTCAATGAATCACGTCTTCGGGACTGAAACTTTGACGATTTTTTCTTTCCCCCTAACTCTTCAACCTTAAATGCAGGAATCATGGTAGTTACAGCAATTCTGCCCTCCTTCAGCTCCCTGATTTGGGAGCCAATTGAACCAACCCCAGCCTGATCATACCGTTGGAGGGCTAAAAGATTTGAGAATTTGCGTCTCGAATCGTCTATTCAGAACCCACTGGGGCAAATATGGGAGATAAAACTAAAACGAGATGATGGAAAAAATAGAGAGCGCACTTTGAAGTATCCGTTGAATTTGCGTTTGCAACTTTTGTCCCCGTCTGAGACTCCTACTCATAAGATCGAATGGATCTTTGACTCTGGCAAGTTTGTGGAAGTGCCTCAATGTTACTACGCTGCTGTTTTCCCTGGTAGTAGTTCCGGGTGGTTAATATTAGTCATCCAAACAATATGACTAACCCTCCCCAAGCAGAAAAAGGCGTCAATAGCCGCGATTTGCGTGACCTTTATACCCACATTCCGCACCCGAAACTGTCACACGGACTGGTTGGACTGGTGGAAGCGAATCATATCTGCTTTTTTAAGTAGAAATACTTAATCAAGACCGGTCTAAGATGATAATCACAATCAAGAGGTCTGGTCAAGCGACGCTCGACCAGACCTCTGTTTTGAAAGCAATTATCGTTCTCATATAGAGCAAAAAAAACTTGGCTAAGCATAGCCAAACAATAGCTTTGAAGCAATAAACTAATGGGGAGAGTGAATGGGTGAATTCTCAAGAGGGAATCGTGAATTTAGTACCAGAAATCACAGTCCAAAACCTAGACCATCTAGGCTTAGTTGCTGGTCTAATAGATGAGATAGGAATTGTAGAAAAAATCAATCAGTTGCTGGGGGAACAGCCAGGAGAAATAGTCAGCCCAGGCCACGCCGTTAAGGCAATGATTATCAACGGGTTGGGTTTAGTCTCAGCTCCGTTATATCAGGGCTATTTCATTCTAAATAGGACTTTGAGTGTGTTAAGAGTAAACCCAGCGTTGCGTTGTGCTTGAGCCATGTTTTTGGAACCGTTATCTCGATACAAATTGAGGGCGAAGTTGCGGGCAATCGCCCAGATTTGTACCAGTGGTGGGGTGCGAATACGGGAAGCATCTTCACCCTGGGTCACGTCTCGAACATAATGGACTTTGTTTTCAACCCCCCAGTACCCCCGAATTCGTTGGGCAAAAGCTTGAACCGTATCGATAAAAGAGGCAACGTAGTAACGGGTTTCATAGCTCACTTCAATCACCTTTGCCCGATGCACCTGACGTTCGGACTGCACTCGAATCACTGTTTGTAGTCCTGGAAAATCAGGAATCCCATCCAGGTTGTGGCTGATACTGACGGTGCGTTTTTCAATACGACCATGCTATGAGTCGATGTGTTGGGTCGTTGCTTGGGCTTGAAAGTTAGCTTCTACTGCCTTCAGTAAGCCTGATTGATTCCCTTTGAGTGCGCCGAGGTAGTCGTTTTGGCTGTCAATGATCGTCTGAGCCGTTTTTTTGGGTGCTGATGGCATCAAAAGCGAACACGACCCCTTGCAATGCCATCTGTTTGATGAAGGCAGGCAATGCTGTGATTTCATTCGTTTTTGACTCCACTTCGTAGGGTTCTAGAATTAATCCTCGCTCCACAATGTAAGCTGTGACCAGCATAATCGCCGGATGGGACTCTACCGTGGGATCATCGCTGACGGTTTCATAGGAGCCTCGCAGCACTTTGCCATCCGTTGCAATGGTTTCTCCAGCGACAGGTTGAATGTCGAAGAATCGAGATAAACACGCCGAGTACTCCCGGTAATCTAGCCGCCACAGGGCCCGTCGAATCGTGCTGTAAGACGGTAAGCGTCTTTTGGGCGGGGCAAACAGGGCAACCAATTCATCATGGTAGGCTTTCAGCCAATCCCCGATCGCCAGAAATCCGTGATTACCAGCAGTCACTGCCAGGGTGAACAAGGCTAAACAGAGCGCTTGCGTATGGCGTTGTCCTGCGATACGTCGGGTGTCAGGCAGGGTACTAAAGGCTTCGACAATGGCAAGTTGAGACATCCTACAGGTGGCTAGAGTAAGAGTGACTCTAATACCATATCAGTGCTTCGCTTAGAATGAAATAGCCCTGCCGTTATATTTATTTCCCAAGTTCTTTGAAGGGAAAGCGACAGAACATTTAATAGGAGTTGGTATTCAACCACAGCATCTCAATGATGATCGTTTAGGAAGAGTGCTAGATAAATTATATCTGACAGGGACGAGGCAAATTTTCACAATTATTGCTTTAGCCGCAGCACAAAAGTTTGATGTTTCCATAGATACAGCCCATCTAGACTCAAGTTCCTTTCACCTGCATGGGGAATATGAGTCGAACTTGCCAGTAGTATCTTTTTCGACACAAAAAGTTAATTCAGCTCTGCCAAATAGTTCAGCTATTAATCAGAAAACAGCTCCCGTACCGATTAGTATTACTTACGGATACTCCCGTGACCATCGTCCTGACTTAAAGCAATTTATTCTAGACCTAATTTGTAGTGGCGATGGGGATGTGCCGCTATTTTTACGGGTGGCTTCTGGCAATGAATCAGATTCAGCCGTATTCGCCCAAATTTTTGGGGAATTCAAAAAGCAGTTGAATTTAGATGCCTTGATGGTAGCTGATAGTGCATTATATACAGCAACCAATTTAGAGCTGATGACCAATTTAAGATGGTTAAGCCGAGTTCCCCTGACTCTTAAACAAGCGCAGCAGCTTTTATCTAGACCTTGTGAAGCAGATTTTGTCGCCAGCCAAATTCCTGGATACCGTTGGTCGGAACATCGAAGTAATTATGGGGGAGTCGCACAAAGGTGGTTAGTGGTAGAAAGTGAGGTTCGTCGTAACTCTGACCTGAGCCGTTTGTCAAAAAATCTAGAAAAAGCTTATCAGGATGCTAAAAAGAAATTGCGGGAACTATCAGCGATTGGATTTGCTTGTGAGGCTGATGCTATTGCGGCAGCTAATCGCTTATCTAAAAAACTTAAGTATCACAATTTAACACAGCTCCAGCCAGTGCAAGTGGCAGTCGAACTTGATGTTAATTCTGCACCCCATACTGATAGCTCTAGCTCAATGTTTAAAATTCAAGCGCAATTAGAACCAGAGGCGAGTGTGATTGCCAAAGAAACCAAGGCAAGTGGACGATTCATATTGGCTACCAACGTGATGGATGTTAACCAGTTGAGTCCGGAGGACATGCTTGCTAAATATAAGGAACAGCAAGCTTCTGAGAGAGGTTTTAGTTTTCTGAAAGACCCTCTATTTTTCACCGACAGTGTTTTTCTGAAGTCACCAGAAAGAATTGAGGCTTTGGCGTTAGTAATGGGGTTGTGTTTGTTGGTGTATACTTTGGGGCAAAGGTTTCTCCGCCTTAGCTTACAGCAAGCTAACTCGATTCTCAAAAATCAGTTGGGGCAAACCACAAATCGCCCTACCTTACGTTGGGTTTTTCAGTGTTTTCAATCGGTTCATGTCCTGGGAATACAAGGAGTGAAACAAATCTCTAATTTGACAGAAGAACGCTTAGGCATTTTAGCCTTTTTTCCCGTTCAATGTCGGTCTTATTATTTGTTGCTCTGAAACTGATGTCAGGGCTAAATGCCTGAACCAATTTAATTACAGGTCAATTCAGTAATTATAAGCTCTAGACCTCTTGCAAAAGTTTTTTGTGATATAATAAAACAATTTACCTTTTTACAGAGAAGAGCAGAGTTTAAGAATGAAATATAGTCAAACTAAACAATTGTCTTCCACCTCGTTTAAACGACTTACAGGGGTTAATCGTCGCACTTATCAGTTAATGGTCCGTATAGTTAGAGGGAAAAAAGCTGCTCACAAAAAAACCGGGCGTCCTCCCGAATTAATTGTTCAAGATCAAGTTTTAATGGTTCTCCAATATTGGCGAGAATATCGAACTTATTTTCATATAGGGCAAGACTTTGGCGTTGCAGAATCAACAGTGTGTCGGATAGTTCACAATATTGAAAATATCTTAATTAAATCGCGTAAATTCAGTCTGCCTGGGAAGAAAAATTTATTAAATAGAGCTGAACCATCAGACTTAGTTGTCATAGATGTCATGGAAAGCCCCATCGAGAAACCACAGAAAGGGCAGAAAGCGTTTTAGAGTGGGAAACAAAGATAACATACTTTAAAGACACAAGTTATTGTCGAGACTCAAAGTTTAAATGTTATTTGCTTAGCACATGGCAAAGGAAAAATGCATGACTTCCGATTACTAAAAACCAGTGAGGTCTCGTTTGGAAAATTAGTGAAAGTCATTGCTGATAAAGGTTATCAAGGAATTACTAAAATTCATGAGCTTAGCCAAACTCCTTTGAAGAAGCCAAGGGGAGGAAAGTTGACTTCATCCCAGAAAAAATCTAATCGAGAATTAAATCGATTGAGAGTCGTTGTTGAACATGTTAATCGGCGGCTAAAAATTTTTAAAATCTTGTCAGAGCGATATCGGAATCGGCATCGAAGATTTGGCTTGAGAGCCAACCTGATAGCCGGAATTTATAATTACGAACTCAGCCGAGAAGCCTAAACAGAAATCGAATAAATAATCAGAGTTCAGCGACTTTATTCAAGCTGAACAAATTGAGCGCGTCAATTTTCTGTTTAACGTTTATTAAGACATTTGATTTTAAAATTTCTCTGAAAGTCCTACGATTTTAATCCCCTGAGATAGCCAGAAAGAAAACTCTTGATTGTATCACAAAAAAACTTCTGCAAGAGGTCTTCTGATAATTGCTGCCATTTCCCTTTGGTTTCATTGATTAATTTATTGCTTCTTTCTGACAAACCCTATCCCTAATTGGTTCCCCAATCACTGCTGAATCCGTATTTTTACTCAATGAGGAAGGTTTTCCCTGTTATCGGCAAGAGCTGACACCACAATCAGCTCCCTTGTGACAGTTTCGGGTGCGGAATGTGGGTTTATAGGCTCTATAAGCGATCTTGCGATCTTGCAAGGGGGAAGAGTTAAACTACTCCCGGAGCAAAGGGTACATTTCGTGTGAGGATTTATCCATGGAGAAGAAGAAATATTTGTGAGCGAGATACGTAGTATGATCCACAATCAGGTCCACAGTTGCTGCGCGTTTCAGAAGGCAGAAGGCAATACATGCAATACATGCTTTTATGAGGACCCCATGGATAAATCCTTCGGGACTCTCATCACGGACACCTTGTATGAAGTGGCCGAGCCATCTCGGTACAAATCCTTCGCTTCTTCACTCGCGTCGGTGGGAGTGGGGCGCGACTACCGGGTGGCAGAAGGCTAATGTCTGCGTCTTTCCCGTTACTCATAAGAGCCCGTTACTCATGTATTGCCTTTCTCGGTGAAGAGGCTTGCATCGTAATGCTCCCCATCCTCACAATCACCGTGCGCTAGCACTCTTCTAGGGCAGGTTCGGCTGACATCACCGCTTGGTGAAGCCTATGAAAGAGTCTCTCTTTCATAGGGCGATGCATTTGGTCGCCATCCGCCGTCCACGCGCTTTTAGAACAAATTAAAAGCGAAGCTTCGCTGCCAAAAATTCCTCTCTCGTAATGAAAGGGCGACTTCCGACTTCTTTCTGACCAACAATGTAAGCTGTTCTACATCAAATTACGGTCACACCCACAAGCACCCAGCCTTAACCAAATCATCGCGCCAAACGGCTCTCGTTTCTCCGTCTTTTCTGGTTAATTTGGTAAGGATTCAGGTAATGGGGAAATGACTGAAAAGCTTTTCCCGTAAAGGTTTGGAGGATAATTCAGCTTTTTTTAATTTTCAATAAGAATCGGTGGAATGGCCATTTCTCGTTGCTTGTTGAGAATATCAACTTATTTATTCTAGAAGTACGGATCTGAAATGCAATCCAGGCAAGGGTTTCAACACCTGAATCCTTACTTAATTTGTACAAGTGATTGGTCGCTGAAGCCACAATGATTTCAGTCATTATTGCTGTTTCACCAGGGGACAGAAATGGCGGATCGAAGTTCCACACGCTTGTTTTCAAGCCATTTGGCGCTGTGATTAGATGATGCATGTCTTTCTTAGACCTTAATATTATTTCAATTGTGTCTGGATTTAAGAGCTAGGTTGTTGACCGTTAGCGGCTCTTCTAGTGCCGCTTCATCACTTCTAGTACCTGTTGCCAAGAAAGGGCGGACGACACTCCCTGCGGGGTTACAACAAACCCAGACATTTTGGTCCAGCCGTGTGTTGGGTGTCTCGTGGTGCATCATGAATAGTCTAGTTAGACGGCTGGACCAAAATGTCCAAGTTTTCGTCGGGGAACCTCCAGCAACTGGCGAACCACCCCAACCTGCAACAATCTTGCCAGATTCATCATGCACAACAGCGGCATCTACTTGATTGAGATCTTGATAGCAAGAAGACAAATCAATATGCCCTGACTCCACCTGACAGAGTGTGTATTTTAGATGTGGCTCCCCCCCACTTAATTGAAACTGGGGATTGAAGCAAAGTGCTACTGGGGCATGCAAATAGGCGAAACCCGAAGCACCAAAGTGCGTGGACTTGACCACCGCAACATTGCCCTCTAGGGCAATTAGTTGCGTAGCTGTTGCAGCTGCCAATTTCTCTGTTATCGCTTTTTCTCGGTATCCCGCAGGTTCCACACCTGCCAACAACCACCGCAGGACGTTGATTGTCCTGGCGAATGGGTCAATTTTGAAATCCCGAACATAGCTGTGCAGGGGCAGGAGTGGGTCTGCCTGGAGTTTAGCAAGATATTCTTGTTCCGAAAGGGCCTGCCGCACCGACCGTTTCCAAGTGCCGCGATCGCTCTGATCCACCAGAGCAACCCGTGACTCCAAATTGCCATCGGGTATGATTTCCACCCGCCCCACCTGGTCAACTCCATTTACCTTCATTTCGTACTCATTCAGGTAATACTGGATATTATGGTGAGTTTGCAAGAGCAACGCTGCTGCTGTGAATGCGTCCAGGTCTGCCTTGCCTATTTCGACGTGAGTATCGTGTGGAACCGGCCCAAGCCCGACGAAAAACTCCGACATTATGGACAACCCTCGTTTAGGATATCTATCGGCACCTATAGAAAAGCATGTTGTACAGGGCGTGTCCATAATGTCTGGGTTCATTGTTACCCCAAACTCTTTTATCGCTTTTTGGGCATATGTGGAAGCAGAGAATCCTTCAATGTAAGTCTGCCCGTGCTGTGGGTCAATGACGTTTAAGCAGTAGGGCTTTGCCCACTCTTGGGGTTCTACCCCTATGAGCATTGCCATTTCTTTGATCCGTTTTAGCCGTTCGATCACGTCCGCAATACTTCTAGGATTTGCAACATTTACTGTAAATGACATAGTTGACTTTTACTCCTTAATTACTGGCTTGAACTGGGGGCAAACCATCGAGGGAAGCGCCCCCGAGCGGAAAACTATCCATTGAAGTCCTGCGCCGTGTGTGAAATAGTCGTGGCTAACGACTCGTTCTCTGTTTGACGGCGCGGGACTTCAATGGATAACCTTTTTGTAACCCCCAAAATCCTCAATTCGCGTTATGGTAGCTGAGCCACTCTTCGGTGCCAAACCAATCACAAATATTTGTGTCACTTTCAGCAGGCGGGTTTGTTCTGCTTCTACATTGCATTGCATCCTGAACCCACGCTGTCCTTGCTTGTTGAATGCAACGAATGGTTCTGGATAAATGCTCAATCTCGCGTCAGCTAGTCTGCCATATCCTCCACCAACATTGAAGGAGCGAGCAAAACCCATTCCCTCAACAAAACTGACAGTAAGGATTCAGGTCTGGGAGCAACAGATGGCATCATGTAGTAGTCTAGCTAT
>CAXUIG010000222.1:0-10979 GCA_964250845.1 uncultured bacterium
TACTCAAATTATTAACCGACTCACCCCTCAAATCAAGGCTGACAGACTACTAGTTGCTCTAGCGCGTCTGGTGATTCTTTTTTGACATGGGCGGACAACAACTCGACCAAAACTTGCTCCTGACTACTGCGTCCCCCATTTTTGGCCAGCTTTAAAAGTTTGCTGCAATCGCGTTTTACAAAAGCCGCCACCTCTGACCAAGTCGTTAATTGTTCCATCAACTGCTCGTGTGGTCGAGTAGAGTGGTCGTTAAAATCGGGAACCTCACTTTCTTGTTCTGAAACTGTTTGTGCTTGCGCCAGTTTCGCTTCTAGTTCGGCTATTCGCGCTTGCTGTTGTTTGACTTGAATTTCTAATCGCTCCTTTTGGGCTTCGAGCGCTTGTAGTTCTTTCTCTGACTGGTCTAATGCTAGTTCTCTTAGTTTATCTTCCGACTGTGCAGCCTGTGACAACACCTGCCCAAAACTGAGATTTTCTAACTTTTGTTCCAGCCAAGTCCCGACCTTATCACTTAAATTCACTTCTTTCAACGTGAAATAAAATGTCCCATCTGATCCATTCGGATGCCGTGTTAGAACTGAATCGCTGCGAACAGAAGTTGTTTTTCTGTTTCTATTTGGTTTTGGCACTAACTGCTTAATCAACGCCTGAACTAGATTCGGGTTAATAATTGCTTGCTCTCGGAGCTTTGCCACAACCTCAGAGTATCTCTTGGAGCGAAGCTTCAAAAGCGTGAATGGTTCCAAGCTTTGCAGCCGAGAAAGCTCGAACCCCTCGAAAACCCGTGCGATCTCGAGATATTTCCTCGCTTCACCCCCAACCCATTCCAGTAAGTCGCTGACAAAAGCGCCAAACTCTTTACGATTCAGACTGGATTTCATTTCTTGAATCCACCCCGCCATCCGCAAAATCGTCTCAGTCCCCAATGCCGCTGCTTGCTTTGTCTTCGTCGCAATCTCGATGGCGTCTTCGCGGTATCCCCTGCGGAAACTTTTCAGCACCTCTGGTTGTGCTGGGGCGATCCCCTGCGCCTGTTCCTCCAGGTACTGTACCAACTCTGCTTCAGCGATCGCAACTTCGTCTAATAGGCTAAAATTCATTGTATACACCTAGTTGTATGGTGGAGCCAGAGGACAAGTTATCAGCTGGTGCCTCTGGTTCCATGATTATATATTGTATACGTTAAAATGGCAAAAAAGGGTGGCAATCCACAAAACTTTATAAAGTGTTCGGAGGAGATGGCGGAAAAACCGCTGTCGGTTCGGGTTCCAGTTGAAATAGACCAATACGTGCGATCGCTGCCAAACAGAACCGAATGGCTGAGGCAGGCGATTCTAGAAAAGAAGCAACGCGAAGAAGGTTTGCACCAGTCGTAGCCTCAACTAGCCAGAAGGCGCGTTGCAACTTCTACAATGCGACAACTTAAAAACGACATCCGAAGAGAATAATTACTTAGACAGTGCAGCAGCGTGGTGGCGGATGTGATCTTGGATGAAGGTGGCAACAAAGAAGTAACTGTGGTTGTAGCCCTCGTGCAAGCGCAAAGTCAGCGGCTGACCTGCTGCCCCGCACGCCTGCTCAAATACATCGGGAAGCAACTGCTCGGCTAGATAAGCATCGGCAGTACCTTGGTCGATCAGAATGGGACGATTATATCCAGCTTCCCCTACCAGAACGCTGGCATCGTAGGCACGCCAACTCTCCTCGTCGGAGCCAAGATAGTGGGTAAAAGCCTTCTGACCTAACGAGCAACGCATTGGTGCAGTGATTGGTGCCAAAGCTGAGACTGACTTGTAGCGCTCAGGGTTTCTCAACGCACAAACAAGCGCCCCATGACCACCCATGGAATGACCGAAGATGCTTTGCCGTTGCGCTTGCACAGGGAAATGCTCAGCAATCAAAGCGGGCAACTCGTGAACGATATAGCTGTACATCTGGTAGTGCGATCGCCAGGGCTCAACGGTGGCATCTACATAAAAACTAGCACCAGTGCCCAAATCCGAGTCGTCGTCCTCACCTTTAATCCCGGTGTTGCGAGGACTGGTATCCGGCGCTACGAGCATCAAACCGTACTCAGAGGCAAAGCGCTGCGCTCCTGCCTTGACGATAAAGTTCTCTTCGGTGCAGGTCAGGCCGGAGAGAAAATAGAGAACTGGAACCGGCTGTGATGTTGCCTGGGGCGGCTGGTAGACGGCGAATCGCATTTCACCATTACAAGTTTCGGAGCGATGGCTGTAAAAGCCGACCGTACCTCCAAAGCATCGATTATCACTGACGAGATTGAGAGACAAAGACATGAGCTGGATTCCTCTTAAGAGAACGTCACAACGCTGCGGATAGACTCACCTTTGTGCATCAACTCGAAAGCCTCATCAATGCGCTCTAGCGGCATGACATGGGTAATCAATTCGTCGATGTTGATCTTGCCCTCCATGTACCAATCAACTATCTTCGGGACATCTGTGCGGCCTCTAGCTCCACCGAAAGCTGAACCCTTCCAAACGCGCCCGGTGACGAGCTGGAAAGGGCGGGTGCTGATTTCCTTACCAGCAGCGGCGACGCCAATAATGACGCTGACGCCCCAACCTTTGTGGCAGCACTCTAGAGCTTGGCGCATGATATTGACGTTGCCGATGCATTCAAAGCTGTAATCAGCCCCGCCTTTGGTCAAGTCAACCAGGTAGGCGACCAAATCACCCTCGACTTCTTTGGGATTAACGAAGTGGGTCATGCCGAATTTCTCAGCTAGTTCTCGCTTGGCAGGGTTGAGATCCACCCCCACAATTTGGTTGGCACCTACCATCCGAGCGGCTTGGATGACGTTGAGACCGATACCGCCCAAGCCAAACACTACTACATTGGCTCCCGGCTCCACCTTGGCTGTGTTGATTACCGCCCCGATGCCGGTTGTAACACCGCAGCCAATGTAGCAAACCTTGTCGAAGGGGGCATCGTCGCGGATCTTAGCCACTGCGATTTCGGGCAGTACCGTGTAATTGGCAAAGGTTGATGTCCCCATGTAGTGATGGATCATCGTTCCATCAATCGAGAACCGACTAGTGCCATCGGGCATGACACCACGACCCTGTGTTAAGCGGATAGCCTGACAGAGGTTTGTCTTGCGGCTCAGGCAGTATTCGCACTGGCGACATTCTGGGGTGTAGAGAGGAATGACATGATCGCCCACTTTCAGGCTGCTCACACCAGGACCTACCTCCACGACAACGCCTGCACCCTCGTGTCCGAGGATTGCCGGAAACAGACCTTCCGGGTCAGCACCTGAGAGGGTATAGGCATCGGTATGGCATATCCCACTGGCTTTAATCTCGACTAGCACTTCTCCTGCCTTTGGCCCTTCAAGCTGAACCGTTTCAATCTTCAACGGCTTGCCAGCTTCGAAGGCGACTGCTGCTTTAACATCCATGCTTGGCTACTGCTACTATATTTGCTTTAGTCACAAAAAAAATTCCGCTCAGGTAGTGCAGCAGAGTGTCTACTGTTGTTCGTCACCCTGATCAACTGCCAGTATCATTCGTTCTGGCTCATTCCGTCAATAAGTGTTTTATGACCTTCACTAAAAAGCTTACTAATAGGTCTGTCCCGTGGTTTGGCCTTGGAATGGCTGCAGTGTTTTTACTCTCAGCTGGCTTACGGTTTTGGGGGCTGAGCCGGTTTAACACCTTGGTGTTTGATGAGGTTTACTACGCCAAATTTGCCAACAACTATCTAACTCATACCCCCTTTTTTGATGGTCATCCACCCTTAAGTAAATACCTGATTGCCATCGGCATGTGGATTGGCAGCTATCTTCCCTTTGGGCAAGATTCGCTCAATGCTCTAACCGGTTCTCTCCATTCATCTTGGAGTTATCGATGGCTGAATGCCCTAACCGGCTCATTCATTCCGTTAGTCGTGGCGGGAATTGCTTATCAGCTCACTCACCGTCGCAGCTATGCCTTCATCGCCGCTATGTTTTCCGCAGCTGATGGCTTGTTTCTAGTCGAGTCTCGCTATGCCCTGAATAACGTCTATCTAGATATCTTTGGGCTACTAGGGAACTGGTTTTTATTACGGGGATTGGATCTACAGGGTAAACAGCGTGGGTTCTGGTTGACTCTTTCTGGGATTGCATTTGGTGCCTCAGCTTCCATCAAATGGAATGGCTTGTGGTTTCTGCTAGGGGCAAATCTCGTTTGGATAGCGGCGTGGGTGAGCAGGTGGTGGATTAGGTCTTCTGACGATCGTAAAACATCTGAGATTCAAACCCCTTTAGCACGCCTGACACAGCTGAATGTTTTGCACGTTCTGTTTTATTTAGGGATTATCCCGGCTTTGATCTATACCATAGAATGGATTCCTCACCTGCAGCTCAACCCGCAGTTCGGATTTTGGGAAGTGCAAAAGCAGATTTTGGCCTACCACGAAAGAGTTGGTGATGGGCCTAAAATTCATCCTTACTGTTCTCGTTGGTACACTTGGCTGTTGATGCTTCGACCAGTGGCTTACTTCTACCAGAGAGCTCAAAATGTAGCCGCACCGCTCCCAGTTATGGGGCCTCCCCTGCCTGCTGCTGACGGGGAAGTGGATTATGATGTCCACGCGATCGGCAATCCCGCTCTATGGTGGTTCTCAACGGCTGCCATCTTCCTGCTGCTGGGGATGCTGGCGCAGCGAATCTGGTTTAGGCAAAAATCGGGAGAAGTGAGTCGCGAGTCGGATAAACTAGTTTTAACCACACCCGCCGATACCTGGATTGCCATTTATCTGGTTCTTAACTGGCTCGCTAACTTACTGCCTTGGGTAACGGTGACTCGCTGTACATTTCTGTACCACTACATGGGTGCTTCTGTGTTTGCTCTTTTAGCGATCGCCAGGCTGGTTGACCAGTGGCTGCATAGTTACCGGCGCGAATTCCGGGCGATGGGCGTCACCGTTATTTTTCTCATCCTGCTAGCTTTTGTCTTCTGGATGCCGATTTATTTAGGTCTGCCTCTTTCTCCAGAAGCGCTGTCACGCCGGATGTGGCTACGCTCCTGGATCTAGTGTTAGTTGTGACGAGTGGTTACGGTTGGCACAACGCTGTCTTGCTTAAGGCTGCGAATTTCCTCTATCGTGCCTTTGATCGTTCCCGCAATCGGTACGGCGACAATCACCCCCAACAACCCGGCGATCGCGGCTCCCATCAATAAGGCGATGAAGATCCAGATCGGGTTGAGACCTGTGAAACTGCCCATTACCCGAGGTGCAACTACGTTATCTTTGATCTGCTGCATAATAATAGATGCGGCTGCCACCCCAAGCGCTAACTGCCAACTCTGAAGCAAAACCAAAATCGTCACCAGACTAATCCCCAAGGTCGCCCCAATAAAGGGAATCAGTTCCCCAATGCCAATCAGCAGGGCAAACAGCAGGGGAAAGGAAATCTTGAGGGCTAAAAAAATTGGTGTCAAGGTGGTGACCATGAATACCCCCAGCAGCAGCTGGCTGATGAAAAAGTTTTGGAAATTCAGCCTCAATGATTCGCTCAAGGGAAGGCTAATTTGAGGCGGAAAGAGGTTAATTAAACCAAGCCAGATGTTGCCGCCGTAAAGCAGCATGTAAAACGCCAGCACTACCACTAACACTACATCAAGTAATCCAGTCAGCGTCCCCAAGGCAAAGCCAAAAGCTTGACCTGCCGCTTCTTGCACTGTAAGCAGAATGCGACCATTGATTTGACTGCTCAAACCCGTGAGAGCCAGCGGCAGATGATGAGCTTTGGCCCATAGATCAAACCGCCGCAGATTTTCTTGACTAGTTTGTAACCCAGCTGGAATGCCATTTAACAGTTGGATCATTTGCTCAATTACGGCTGGCACCAGTGTGACACCCAGGATGACCAAAAGCGTTACAGTCACCAGCAAAACGAGAAAGACTGCCTGAACCCGAGTGATGCGAGCCCGCTCAAAAAACCGAACTGGGTAGTTCAGTAAAAAACCCACAATTGCTGCAATCACCAGCACGTTGACCACATGTTCAAAATAGTGATAAGCCGCATACAGCAGCCAGAGGTTAAGAGCGACAATCGGGCCGCTCAGACCAAGGATGAGGAAACGTTGAATTTTTGCTGAACGGCGCATCTCAAGTACCTTGTAGTAGTATCTCCCGATTGGAATGACAATCAGCAAATCAAGATGGACACAAGCCTAGCTGATCTTCGTAAAGACTACACCCTCCAAGGGTTGAGCAAAACCGATGCTGACCCCAATCCGTTTAAACAATTTCAAAAATGGTTTGACCAGGCACTCAGCGCCCAGAGCAACGAGCCGAATGCCATGACCCTTGCCACCGTTACACAAGATGGCAAGCCTTCAGCTAGGGTGGTGCTGCTGAAAAACTTCGATCAACGGGGCTTTGTCTTCTACACCAACTATAAGAGTCACAAAGGCCAAGATCTAGCAAATAATCCCCAGGCTGCCCTCGTCTTCTGGTGGGCTGAACTAGAACGCCAGGTTCGGATTGAGGGGCGCGTGGAGAAAGTATCAGACCAAGAGTCAGATGAGTATTTCCACAGCCGTCCATTGAGCAGTCGCCTCGGTGCCTGGGCGTCTGAGCAAAGCCAGGTGATCGAGAGCCGCGAAATCTTGGCTCTAAGGTTGCAGGAACTCAAGACTAAATATGAAAACCAGGACATCCCCCGACCACCCCACTGGGGAGGCTACCGAGTGATCCCAACAGTGATTGAGTTCTGGCAAGGACGCCCCAGCCGACTGCACGATCGCTTGCAATATCGCCAGTTGAACCAAGGCAGGTGGGTTCTAAAGCGCCTGTCACCATGAAAGAAGAGCAGGAATCTCTCTACTGAGCTTCAGGTACAACTGCTCGAGTACGCACAATTGTAGTTGGGTCTGGCATGAATTTGTACCTCAGGTAAATCCCCGCAGCCACAAACAGAGCGATCGCAACCGCACCAATGCCAATGGGACTGGAAAGCCAGAAAACCGCCTCTAAATGGTTTAACTGACCTGGCTTCAGCTTCCATACCAGCTGCCGCCCCTGCTGATAGCTTTCTGGATGAATGACATTTTCAGATGTTTCTACGCTGCGGGCACCCCAGGGCGTGTTCAAACTAAACTCCAACTCCAGGATTTCACTGGGGGTGACTTGAAGCTGCGCGTTCGTCGCTATTAGTGAGAGTGATCGCAAATCCAAGTCATAGGTCAACCGATTCCGCAACAAAACTAACAAGTTGTTCTGAGTCAGACTAAGCTGAGAGTCGATAGTAGGCAGTTCAGTTGCTGTACTGGTACCACCCTCTGAATTTTTCTTCCCATCTGGGTTAAAAAATTGGTTGAACTTCGCTTCCAGTTCAGCCCCATTGTTGAAGGGAATCGTGACAGTGATTTCTTGATTCGATCGCCTGGTTTTGCCTTGCAGTTCTTGGGCTCGGCGCTCAATGCTGTTAAGCCACTCAGTAGCTGACTCACCACTAAAGCTCCAGAGCCGCTCTCCCAACTTTATGTGCTGCACAATCTCGCCGTGATTCGGGTGATCAAAGTGTACGCCGACATCATAATGCACGCAGCCAGAAAGCAACAGCGACGCAAAAATCATGCTGCACAGCAGCCGCATAGGCCGGAGTCGTTGACCAAGGCATCGTACAACTACCCACCTGATGACCCGCCTCAAATACCGATTGATTTGACCCATTGCCAGAACAGCTTATTTCACGAATAGTACCACAATAACCCGGCCACGGTCAGGCCCAGCACGATCAGGGCAACCCAGATAAATCGATTGTCTCTCGTATTGACCTGAGTGAGATCTATCGGTTCTGGCTGTGGACGCGGTTGCGGTGAACGGTTTTTAGTAGTAGTTCCACTGCCGAAACGAGTTTGAGTGTTGTTGTCAGGTAATGCACCTAGATCGGGAATTTGAGTCAGCCATTCCGTCGGTCTTTTCAGCTCAGGTGCTTGCAAGATGTAGAGCAAGCGCCGCGCTTGTTTGCTGGTTTCAGTGTCAGGATGATGTTTGAGCTGTTCGCACAGGGCGATCGCTTCTGATCTGCGCCCCGCTGCTTCATAAGCCGTCACCAGCCAGCTCTGCACCTCACCCCCCAAGCGAGAGTTACGAGCAACCAAGGCGCAAGACTTTTCTAAGTGTTGAACCGATTCGCGGTACTGCCCACGCTCAAAGGCAGCTTTCCCAGATTCGTACTCACTTCGGACAATTTCTAAAGTTTCTGAACTCACTTTTCGTTGTAAATCATGCAGTCTTTAATTGATCTTGCCACCTGAGCGCAGCAGTGAGGCGTGGAGCCTAAGAGAGCCCCCCACTCTCTTCTAGGACATTATTTTAGCAGCCTACAACATAAACTCCGAGGCTACGATCATAGACCCGATGCCGGTGTCGGTAAATATTTCCAGCAGTAGGGCGTGGGGGACTCGACCGTCGATAATGTGAGTGGCCCGGACGCCTTGGGCAAGCGATCGCACACAACAATTCACTTTCGGAATCATGCCACCGCCTACTATGCCAGTTGCAATCAACTCACGAGCTTCTTGAATATCTAACTTGGCGATCAGGGTGGACGGGTCTTTGTAGTCCTTCAATATCCCGGCTGTATCAGTGAGCAAAATCAACTTCTCCGCCCCTAGAGCTGCCGCCAGCTCCCCGGCGACGGTGTCAGCGTTGATGTTATAGGATTGTCCGGTTTCGTCCGCCGCCACACTAGACACTACGGGTATGTAGCCACTGTTGATCAGTGACTCCAAAATCTTAACATCCATATTGGTCACTTCCCCGACAAAGCCGATTCCCTCTCGACCGTCTGGGCGGGCTTTGATCAAATTGCCATCCAAACCGCAAAGACCCACGGCGGAGCCACCGGCGCGATTAATCAGAGAGACAATTTCTTTGTTAACCCGACCGACTAAAACCATCTCCACCACATCCATCGTGGCGGCATCGGTCACCCGTAGACCATTCTTAAATTGCGGCTCGATTCCTAGCTTATCTAACCAGCTGTTAATTTCCGGGCCACCGCCGTGAACCACTACTGGTCGCAAGCCCACACACGCCAGAAACACAACGTCGCGGATGACTTGACCTTTAAGCGTGCTATTTTTCATTGCCGCGCCGCCGTATTTAACCACAACGGTTCGACCGGCAAACTGTTGAATATAGGGGAGTGCTTCGCTCAGCACTTGCACCCTCGTGGCTTCAGCATTCCTAATGTATTCGCTATCGGTTACCATGATCAGGCTTTTGGGACACAAACTTTCTTGGTGTGCAGGTTAAAGTAGTTTGAGATTCTTTACAGTGTTTAGGACAACAGTTTTGGCTAATTCCGGGAATCAGGTTTGAGAACGGTAGGAATTTCTTTAAGCACTTGTGTTGCTATTTGTTCGGGTGTTTCTTCCTTGCTAAGTGTGATTCGGAGGTCGGCTTGGGCATAGAGTGGTTGCCGCTGCTCAAGGAGCGATCGCAGCTTTCCCAAGCGGTCAACATCCTGTAGGAGGGGTCGAGTCGTATCGGATGTCAAGCGGGCGTAGAGTTGTTCGACTGGGACATCCAGCCAGACGACTAGACCGTGGTGTAGGTAACTCCAGTTTTCTCGCCTTAAGACAATGCCGCCACCTGTAGCGATCACTAAATTCGTATAAGCACAAACTTCTGCCAATACCTGGGTTTCCATCTGCCGAAACGCCGCCTCTCCAACGCTTGCAAATACTTGGGTAATCGATTTACCAGCAACTTGTTCTATCACCGCATCGTTATCAACAAAACGGTAGCCCAGCTTGGTCGCAAGTTCACGTCCTACAACTGTTTTCCCAGCTCCCATCATGCCAACTAAGTACAGGTTGACTCCTTTTAATAAGCTGTTCATAATTTTATAAGCACTTACCCAAATTGAAATTTCCGCCCTTAAGCGACTTGCTCTAATATAGTTCTTTACCTCGCCTGAGCTGATTTTATTTTTTATTAATGATTCAACTTGATTTTCATCAAAATTTAAAAAAATTCGTTGAAATACTAACTATATAATGTTTTGCCGTGCGAATTTTGATCAGTAGTTCTCTTTTTAGCGATCGCCGTTGCAACGCCTCTGAGTATTTTAGTTAAAATTACTTCAACTGACGGGGCATGCAACAGCCTATCTCCCCTTGGGCGAATTGCCCTTATCCTCAAATTCCTCGTCATCCTCAAATCCCCAATCCTCCTCATTTTTAGCCGTATGTGTACCCTGATAGGGCGGCGTAATCACCCGATAGTCGGCATCGTAGACCGACTCAGTTTTGCCCACTCCAGAATTTTTAGGCTCTCGGTAGCTGTAGGAATAAACTGAGCCAGATTGGGAGCCGCTCTTCGGTTGCTGCTGACGCTCGTAGGTCGTGTAGTCTCTGATATTATCTTGAGAAGTGGGGTTTCGGGTCGGGACTGGGTCATCCTCAAATCCCCAATCCTCATCATCCTGGGTGGAATCCTGATCCCAATCAGAGGCATCACTGGGATTTGGGTTTGTGTGCAAAGGTGGGCGAGGGTTAGCGGATGAAGGAGCATCAGGACGTTGAGTGCCCGAACTCCTCTGTGTTGTTTCGACGTCCCGACCTCGCCGCCTTAAAAGGTGTTGCGCCGCAACATAATTTGACAGTCTAAACAAGGCAGTGATTAACAAAGAGGTGAGGGCACCGGCAGCTACGCCAATCAAAATCCAGATTGCTAGTGGTAGCGCCTGAGACCTCATGCCCAAAAACACTAGCTGCAGAACCGGCAACCAGTTTTGCGCTAGCAACAGGCTCAGTCCTCCCAACACCAGAAGTAGCAGCACAATGCGAATCACAGGCATAGGGGAGAGGGGGTGAGGGGGAGAAGATAGTAGATGTAGGCGCTCCAGCGCTCCTGTTTACATCTCTATTCTCGCCCAAGGCATCAAAAAAGGGGAAGGTTAGTTTATTTTTCCTGGAGCCCCTCTCCCCCTCTCCCCCTCTCCCCTTGAG
>CAXUIG010000223.1:0-10978 GCA_964250845.1 uncultured bacterium
GGCTTCGCGCTTCCTGACGCCGCCATCAATGCTTCCTTGAAAAACGAGGGTTCCCAACCGTAGAAAGTCGGCGACAAGTCTGCACCACACTTTTGGGAGTTTGCCGTTTGAGCAAACCTGTCTATCGAGCGAGAACCCCCACTCACAAAAGCGCTTGGTCACGGCTAAACGGAGTGAGCGCTCCGCCTGGTTGTTATCAGGCGGTACTTCTGGATGGTCAAGAAAGTACCACCTTGACCCGGCGGCATCAGGGCAACAATCTCGACCCGCCCATAAAGGAATGAGAATCTGTCTGTTGTGGTGACAAAGCCGGTTGCATAACTCTTATCATTGATGGATTTGTCTTCAACTGTTAGCTTTAAAAAACCATTTGTGACTGAAACGTCGGTGGGATCATTGTATAGCCAACTCACAACCGGATCGTCTCCCTCCTCGACACGCCATTTTGAACTATCAAGAGACGTGCCATTGAATTCATCTTCAAATACCAAATTTAGTGATGGTGATTCGCTCACCGCGCTTGAAAGCAAGGTAGCTGTTTCAGGGCGATTATTGTGGAGGCCCATCGAATAAAATGACAGGAGAGCAACATTAAATAAATTGATAAATCCTTGGTAAGGGTGCATAAAAACCTCCGCTCAACTGGGATTCCAAGACTCTAAAGAAAAACCGAGGCTAACGGCGTATGATGCTTACGCTGTAAATGTTTTACGTATGCGTGTGAGTGACAGCTCTCCAGCTACCCTAGGGCAAACGCATCTAAATACTGGATGCCTTAGTCAACAAGGTTCCATTAATTCATGAGCACAAATACTAAATAACTGAGGTTCTTCCCCAGTGGGCGTTTCACAAATAAAATGCGTTTGCACTGCCTGTATTGATCAGTACTAATCCCTTTTTTTCTGTTAGCTGGACTGACTCTTGTTTGATGCCAATCAAGATACCTTTAGACGGAGATCCTTAACATCAGGAGTTTCCCCTCATCTATTTGCTTTTTTTGAGCTGCCAAACTATCTCTGCGTTAACCATAATAGTTTTGCCAGGTACAATTTGTAGCTCAAGCTTTTTGGCTTATATTAAGGGTCACGCTTACAACACTACCCAGCGGTCACAGGAGAGCTTACTATTCATGGTTGGTTAGCTCTTAGTTTTGCCACACTATTAAGAAAGAATTCTTGCTTTTCGCAAACACTAGACTCCTTAAGTTTTCTAGGTTAAGATTGCAATTTTTCCTGATCGTAAAAACTTTTAGCCTTTATAGCTCAAAGTTTAGAAGGGCGAAAAGTCATGAAAATAGTCAGAAGAAAAGTCATTACCCTAGAGCTGAAATTCAACTGTTTCTCTGTTTAAAGTAAGAAATATATATTTAAATTATGCCAAGAATATTCTAATACCTGAACTCCTAGTTTGTTTCTGCATAAAATCAGAAATCTATATTTGAATTACGTCCCTTGTTGCTAAAAACCTATGGTGTTTGCAATCGCAGCCAGGGCAATTATTTTTGATAGTTTGATCTTATCAAAAAGCTTAGTTGATAAGTCGTAAAAAGTAATAACTAAGGTAGTGAGCCAATCTGACTTTTACCGCTAAGTCTTGAAACCAACAAAGAGCGTGGCTTTTTTAAGCCTCTGTTATCAATTACTTAGAGTTAATGACAATAGACGCGATCGTCAGGCTTTGTCATATTGGGTTAAGAACCTCAGTTGTGTGGTTAGACTCCTTAGTTATGTGTACACCTGGCCAAACTTTGGACAGACATAGCCCACGCCTGAAGTAGAAAGGCTCTCAATCCCATTGTTACGTTACCTTTAGAGCATTGAGAGAATTGAGTCATGTCGAAGCATCAAGCAACTGGACTCTGGCAGATTTGGATTGATTGTGGCGGCACATTTACCGATGAGTCATGCATCGATCCCGGCAGAGCAGATTGCGGTTGTGAAGATAGGCACAACTATTGCCACCGAAGAACCGATTTTGGTATCGAGTCGAACCACGCCACTCGAACCCGTCGCTACCGTTCAAATCTATACGAAAGGCAACTGGCATCAAGCCCCGGTTTATCAGGTAACCGTTCACGGGGGGGGTTACAAAAAAACCAGACATTAAGCTCTGGCCGTCAACTAGGTCATTCTAGGCGCTCTCGCGTGATCTTCAATACACGGCCAGAGCTTAATGTCCGGGAAAAATCTAGGGGGTACGTCATGCGCATGAACTTCAAAACCTTGCTAAGCAAAAGCTTTAGAACTTATGCACATATAAACAGCCTCCCTAAAATGTCTATTAGACAATTGGCAAACCAGTATAGCAGTTTTAACTACTCACAATTATCTAGGAAAAATTAAATCTAGGCTGGTTTTCGTACTGATTACATGTGATTTCATAGCGGGAACTTTTTTACCCCCCCCCTGAACGGTTACTTTATCAGCGCGAGGAGTTGAAATCGGGTGATCGTATTTCCGGCGCGGCTCTGATTATCGAACCGACTGGAACGAACGTGATTGAACCTGGATGGTCTGCCGAATTAACTGCACGAAATCACTTAATTCTACAACAAGACGTTGCAGACAATTCCCCCTCAACCCTCAGCACTCCTGACTCAGCGCTCACCAAGCCTGATCCGGTTCTCCTGGAAATCTTCAAGAATTTGTTGCGAGCGATCGCCGAAGAAATGGGAATTGCCTATTGCTGTCATTAAGTAGGAAGCTCGCCTTGCGTTAGAGTCGTCATATCTGCTAATTAACTGTAGAACGCAGTCGCGCTGGCTTGCGAGAGCAACAAACTGCTGTTTACCCCACCCTCAGTGTTGGTGCCGGGAGCACTCACTTCTCAGGACGCTAGGGCGAAGTTAGTGCATTGAGTTGTGTCGCAGCGATCCTTAGTTCAAGCTAAATAAGAAGCTAATGCAAAAATCAGTCACATTGCTCAATCCCCTTCTATTACGAAAAGGATCAAACAAAATATTACTGATGCTGACGGCGTTTTTTTTCGTCTTCATGCTAATTTCTTCCCTCAACCGTTACTATAGCTTTTACTCCTCCTACGACCAAGGACTTTTTGACCAACTTTTTTGGAATAGCTTACACGGAAACTTCTTTCAAGGTTCTCTTTCCTCAGGTCAATCAAGTGCTGTTATTAATGATGGTCAAATCTCAAAAACGACCTATTATCATTTAGGGCAACACTTTGTAATAGACTTTTTACTCTGGCTACCTGTATATGCTCTATTTCCTTACAGTGCTACCTTGGTCGTTTTACAAATTACGTTAATCTCTTTAGCAGGAATTGTGCTTTATGCTCTAGCTCGCCATTATCTTTCCCCCCATATTGCTGTTTTAATCACTGCTAGCTTTTATGGTGCCATGGCAGTGATGGGACCAACCTTTGGTAATTTCTATGAACATTGCCAAATACCTTTATTTGTCTTTAGTCTACTACTAGCTTTAGAGAAACGTAAGTGGCAACTCTTTTGGCTCTTTGTAGCTTTGACGTTGGGAGTTCGAGAAGACACAGGGTTGATTACTTTTAGTATTGGTATTTATTTGATTGTAAGCTACCGCTTACGCATAGGGTTGGCTTTATGCTTGTTAAGCTTTAGCTACATTACTATAGTAACAAATGTAATTATGCCACTTTTCTCTAATGATAATTCCCATTTGTATTTGAAGAGTTTTTTCAGTCAATATGTTCAAGGAAACAATCCTACTACTCTTCAGCTTCTTTGGGGCATTATCAGCCATCCTAAAGAACTTGCAGTGAGTTTATTTACTCCCTTTTCCCAACGTATAGAGTATTTTTTACTTCAATGGCTACCTTTAGCATTTATCCCTGCTATCTCCCCTTCCTCTTGGATACTTACAAGCTTTCCATTGCTAGAATTGTTACTGCAAAAAAGCGTTAAAGCTCTTGCTATCAATATTCGTTATGCCTTAAGTGTAGTCCCAGGATTGTTTTACGGCAGCATCTTGTGGTGGTCACAACATCAGCAAAGATTTAAGCTGGGGGTGCGTCGCTTTTGGATTGGATGTATTACTCTATCAATTCTCTTGGCAGTTCTCACGAGTGGTCAGGGGAATTTTTACTTTTTGATTCCTGATTTTGGTCGCACTGCACTCTATGTTTCTCTTGATCGTCAGTGGGAACATGCAAAATCTATTCAGGCGTTAGTGAAGTTTATTCCACCACAGGCTAGCGTTTCAGCAACTGCTTTCTTGATTCCTCACCTTTCGAGTAGACGAGAAATTATAGAACTCGCAAACGAGCAGTTGCCATCTCTAATGCTGCAAAATGATCAAGGAAAAGCAATAGAGGTTGAGTACATTTTAGCTGATTTATGGCACCTGCAACGGTATCAAGTGGTAATGCAGCGGGAGCGAAAAAAACTTCAGGTTCTTGTCCCTTTGATTGAAAAACTTATAGCTCAAGGTAAGTATGGAATTCTTGGCATACAAGATGGGGTCGTTCTTTTGCATAAAGGAGCTGTTTCTAAACCCCAAGCTATGACAAATTGGTTGAAGCTCTGTTCAGAGCTGATGCCGTGCGCCTACAAAAACAGTCTCGTTAAGTAATATTAATTATACAACTGGAGTAGAGTAATGCCATGACCCAGGCCAAACAGCGGTTCTTAAGTTTTGACGAGTACCTGTCCTACGACGACGGCACAGACAACCTGTATGAGCTATTCAACGGAGAACTGATCCTCGTGCCACCAGAATCCGGGTTTAATGTTCAAATCGCCACATTTCTGCTGGTGCAATTTGCCTTGATCTTGGGGCATCAGCGAGTCAGAGGACACGGCTTAGAACTTGAAGTTAGAGGAGAACCCAAAAACCGCTACCCCGACCTGACCATCATTCGAGTCGAGCATATTTCGCTGCTGTTGCGGCGCAATACGATTCGGCTGATGATGCCGCCCCCGGTGCTGGTGGTGGAAGTCGTCAGTCCGGGAGAGATCCAGCGAAACCGAGATTACATTGCCAAACGCACTCAATATCAAGACCGTGCCATTCCCGAATACTGGCTCGTCGATCCCGACTCTGAAACCGTCCTCATCCTGGAACTGATGAATAACAGCTATAGTGAAATCGGTACTTTTAAAGGCAGCGATCGCTTACGGTCTACTCAACTCGGTGAACTGAATTTCACGCCTGCCGAAATCTTTGCAGCCGGTCAATAAAAAGACTGACTGCAAACCGGGGCGCGGTCAATAGCGCACGTTAGCCCGCAGTGTCAGTTTTCACTTAAAAGTTGCTCAATCTGATCAGCTTTCTGGGTGTTGCCTTGTGCTTTATATAAATCCCTAGCTGTTTTCAGGGCAGCGATCGCCTCCTCAAGTAAATCTAGCTTGCTCAGAACATTCCCCAACCGTAAGTGAGCATCTACATTTTTGGGAGAGAGGCGAATCACTTCCCGGAACTGGGCGATCGCCTCCTCTGGTAAGTCTAGCTGCATCAGAACATCCCCCAACAGCAAGTGAACTATGTCATTACTGGGGTGTCGGGAAATCACTTGGCGAAAAGCTGCTTCTGCACCTTTATAGTCTTTTTGCTGATAAAGAGTCACCCCTTGTTGGTAGGCGTTTGAGGTGGCGATGCCCTCTCGAAGGAAAAAACCGAGGATTGTCAGACCGAGACCTACTACGGCGGCAGCAATAATATAACTTGGTTGAGGCGTTAGCATGGCAGGAGTGAGCCTTTTTTGGCGTTGCACGTTACTTGTCTTAAGCTAGAAGACAGGCGGCTGGGAAAATCAGATATTCCAAGAAAAAGAGTTTCCAGATGAATTGATAGAAACGCGCGGTCGCACTTTTATCCTGCAAATCTACCTGGAGGCTCCAGTACCACATCAAACCCAGTGCCACCAGATGAGTGATGACGAGGAATACTGAGTTAACCTCGCTCAGCCATCCGCCCGCAAGTGCCATGCCCAAATAGCACACGGTTAACACCCAACGAGCCAGATTAAACACCGCTTGCTGACCGAGTTGAATTGTGAGAGTAGTGATGTGGTATTGGCGATCGCCCTCCAGATCGGGAATATCTTTAAGAATAGCGATCGCCAACGAAAACACCACAACAAATAACGCCAGCGCCCATACTGAAAGCGGAATTGACTGATTTCTTTCCAACACCCAATTGAAGTGCACAAACAGCCCTAAATTGACAATTGCTCCCCGCACCGAGAATATGCAGAGCGCTGCCCAAAAAGGAAACCGCTTCAACCGGATAGGTGGTAAAGAATACGCAGTTCCAATCGCCAAACTAATCCCCACCATACCCAACAAAAACGGCCCCAGCAGCCAAGCCAACAGCAGCGCCAAAATCCCATTAATTACCACAATCAGCTGAGCTTCCCGTAAAGAAAACTCCCCAGCAGCCAGCGGCAAATGAGGCTTATTAATCCGGTCAATCGCCACATCTTCGAGCTGATTCAGCCCCACAATATAGATATTGCCGCATAAACAAGCAATCCAGGCTCCAAACACCTGACCAAGCTGAGTGCTCGAACCAGTGTCGGACATCGCCAGCGCAATCAAATACAACCCCAACACACTCAAGCTTGTGCCAATAACCGTGTGAGGTCGGGAAAACTTCCAAAAAGCATAGAGCCAGCCAGCTGAGTGCGCAACCGAGCTAGGTTGATAACCTGACTCATAAACTCCTCCTTCTTCTGCGCTCTGTGCGCTTGTGTTGTTCGTTTCTCTATTTACTTGCATAAAGCAACCCAAACCTAATCAACCCACGCTGATAGCCCCGACGCATTAACCCCAGCGACAGCGCCGCCTGAATCGTGCCCCACCCAGAACCAAGCAAGCCCAAAATCGCACTGGGAGTGAATGCCGAATCAATCACAACATCCCAAAACGGTGCAACAGCTGTTGACCAATCGGCAGTGCGGATATTTTGGAATGAAAGATTGTGAGCGATCGCTTCATACTCCGGTAACGAAATCACATAAGGCAAACAGTACACCCGGTAGATATCCGCCAGGTGCTTCTGCTCATCCGCCGTCAGGGGACCAGCTGCCCCAGTGGTAGGTCGATGACACCACGTCACCATAATCAAAGTCCCTCCTGGCTTCAGCACCCGGTAGCACTCCTGCAAGAACTTCACCTTATCTGGCATATGTTCGCCACTTTCTAAAGACCACACCAAGTCAAAACAGGCGTCAGCAAAGGGCATATTCAGCGCGTCCGCCACTTGGAACTGAGTTTTTGTACTCAGCCCAGCATCTAATGCGCGTTCTTTGGCTCTGGCGGCTTGGACTGGGCTAAGAGTAATGCCAGTTGCCATAGCGTTGAACTTCTGCGCTAGGTACAGAGAACTGCCCCCAATCCCACAGCCCACATCGAGGATATTCTGGGCTTGCTGCACCCCTGCCCACTGCAAGAGTTCTTCAATCAAGTCAATTTGCGCTGTTCGCCGGTCTTTTTTCTGATTTCCAGCCGAGCCATAATAGCCGTGGTGCATATGTTCGCCCCACACCTGTTCCCACAGACCAGATGAGGAGTCGTAAAACTGCTGAATTTGCTCGTAAAGTGTCGCCGTCATGAGATTTTAGCGTTAAGGCAGACCGGAATTAGCGTACCAGATTTAATTTTCAATGTTTAAGTTTTTCTGGCTTCTGGCAAAATCAGCATCGCATCGCCGAAAGAATAGAAGCGGTAGTCAGAAGCGATCGCTTCGTGGTACAATTGGAGCAATCGCTCTCGACCAATCAAAGCACTAACCAGCATCAGCAAACTCGAACGGGGCAGATGAAAATTGGTAATCAGTCCTTCCACCACACGCCATTGATAGCCTGGATAAATAAATAACTCGGTCTTGCCGCCAAACGGTTGCAGTTGTCCAGATTGAGCTGCCCCCTCCAAAGCTCTGACTACAGTTGTTCCCACCGCAATAATCCTGCCTTGCTTGGACTTAGTTTCGCGGATCTGCTCCACCGTTTCTGCGGGGACTTCGATCCACTCCCCATGCATCTTGTGAGTCGTAACGTCCTCCACATCCACTGGTCGAAACGTTCCCAGCCCAACGTGCAGCGTCACAAAAGCCGAACCTATCCCCCGAAGCTGCAACCGGCTCAGTAACTCTGGCGTAAAGTGCAGCCCAGCTGTTGGAGCTGCGATCGCTCCAGAGCGCTGGGCATAAACTGTTTGATACTGTTCCATCTGAGCCTGAGACGCCGTAATGTAGGGGGGAATTGGAACCTGACCAAATTCCTCCAGCAGTTGAACCAAAGACCCACCTAAGATCGGCACCTCGAACTGCAATAGACGCCCCCCAGTCGCCTCATCCGTTTCCAGAACCGTAGCACTCAGACTCGCTCTTTCCTCTGTGTGTCCTTTGTGTCTCTGGGGTTCAAAAACAATCCTCGTCCCTGGCTTCAACCGTCTCCCAGGTTTCACCAAAGCCAACCAGATGTTATGCTGCCGCTCCTCCAACAGCAACACTTCTACCCGTCCGCCACTAGGTTTATGACCATATAGACGCGCTGGTATCACCCGCGTATTATTCAGTACCAACAGATCTCCAGGTCTCAGCAGCTCCGGTAAATCCCGAAAGACGCGGTGAGTGTGAGCAGTCGGAGAATCTACCACCAGCAACCGAGCGCTGTCTCGAGGGAACGCCGGATTTTGAGCAATCCGCTCTTGCTGGAGTTCGTAGTCATACGCAGCTAACGAGCAATCTAATTCCCCGTCAGCAGAAGATTCTGGATCAAACTTAAGTGATTTTACTGTGTCAATGGGAGGATAAAAGCCTTTATATTGGTCTTTGAGCGGTCAGGAGCCAGTCGAACATTGCTGCAATTCTGACTCCTTTTTGAGGAAATAGCAAATTGGGTAAAACTCATAGTCCTAATTTGGGTGTTTCCCCCCTAGTAACTGTGAGCCTCGCTAAGTAAAGATATAGAGGTCGGATTGGCTTGTCGCCCAAGCACGGGACTATGGAATATTTGTATTATCTTGCGAATGCCAGCCTCACGCTGAGAATCGTTGAGTGCCTGCATGGCAAACCTCAAATGCCTGTTGGCTTCATAACCGTGATTCATCAAATTGATGGCTGGGTGGTCAAAGTTAAAATGAACTCTCCACTCAATGCCCAGCAGGATGGAGACTTCAGGGCTTTTTTGAATGAGTTGGGAATTCCTTACGAACCGCCAATGCGCTTAAATATGGCGCTTTGGAGTTTGGAAGCCGGACAGTCTCCCATAGAAGTGATGCGTCGCTACCAAGTCGCAGTAGTTTCTCATGGTAGTCCGGAGCGAGAGGAAATTGAAGCGTTTCGGCAACAGTTTGTCAGAGGACTGGGATACTGTCCAGAAACCCTAGCTTAGCCACCTCCATCAAAAGCTGACGGGATGTAGTCTTGCAGAATTAGCTGGTATCCGGCTATATATACGGCTTCCCCCAGCTGGAATGCCTTGGCTAATGAACCAGCTGAGGCATTATTTATATTGGAATCCTGAGCTGATTCCTGGCGCTGCCTCGGGGATAGCTTTTGAGAGCAAACAAGAGCGACATCAAACCGGCAGGTATGATCTGCCATTCTAGGGTAGGTAGCCAAAAAGCAGCCAGCAGTTTGCCAGATTTTCGCTTGCTTTTGCGGCGTAATCGACAGCAGCCCTCCGGCATCCCAATTGCCGCGACTGCGAGTCTTGACTTCGACAAGTATAAGACAAGGGAAGGAGTTTCCTCCAGGTTCTCGCCTATTGCCTATTGCTTGTTGAGCTGGCTTCGTAGCAATTAGGTCGATTTCTCCCCAACGGCAACGCCAGCGGCGATGCCGGATTACCCAGCCTTGAGAGTGTAACCATTGAGCGACCAGGTCTTCTCCTAGAACACCAATATCGGGATAATTAGATTGAGAACGGTTAGCCATCGGCTCGAAGCAGTATGAATCAGATAAAAAATCGAATTACGACAATCTTACTGAGTTTATTGGTCTGGGTAGTTGTGATTACATCTGTTGGAGCGATCGCACTCTTGAGCGGCATCAACGCTCCCCCAGCCTTAGCGCTTGACTACAACAAAGAAAGCTTGATCGACACTAATTTTTCAGGTCGCGACTTGACAGATTCTAGCTTTACCCACGCCAATCTCCGCAACAGCAACCTGAGCCACACCGATTTGCGGGGTGTCAGTTTCTTCGCAGCCAATCTGGAGTCGGCGAATTTGGAGGGAGCCAACCTTACCAATGCCACTTTGGATTCTGCTCGCTTTACCAGAACCAATTTGTCCAATGCCGTTTTGGAGGGTGCATTTGCGGCTAACGCCAGGTTTGATGGTGCCATCATTGATGGGGCTGATTTTACCGATGTGCTGTTGCGTCGGGATGAGCAAGACAAACTGTGTAAGATTGCCAAAGGCACCAATCCGACTACAGGGCGCAAAACCCGAGACACCTTATTCTGTCCTGAGAGTAAATAAGTCAGAAACCGAGAATTGACACTGCCGCTGTAACTTCATACTCCGTAGTTTCGCCTGATTATATTCCTGGTAGTAGTACTCAGAGCGTTCAGGATCACTTGAGCTGTCTGTCTTTTCCCACAGCTCCAGAAAGTGTCGATAGCGTTTTTCACACAGCACCTGCTCCATCCGGGCAATAGCAGCTTGGATGACTTGGGGAACACGACGCATCTGCTCCTGCTGGCTTTTCTCATCTGGGTAAAACAGGTAAGAAACGTGAGCCATCTCACTCTCAAATTCCAGACACCGATTTTGCAGGTGTGAGATTAAATTCAGCTCCTGGGTTATAAAGACGCTATTTATCGCCTTTTGAGTGCTATCTGCGGACGAAGCCTCTAAAATCTCTCGCCACAAAAACCGATGGTGGGACAGGCTGAATTGCAAATCTCGCTCCTCTAGCGCCTCAATGATAGCCCCTCGATGTTCGGGGCAGTGCAGGTAAATCCGCAGTAGTGAAGCCTCTGCCTGTTCTAAAAGACTGCGATCAGGAGAAGAGGATGGGGGGAGAGGGGGAGG
>CAXUIG010000224.1:0-10972 GCA_964250845.1 uncultured bacterium
CTCGTGGGGGATGGGTGAGTTGTAACCCGAGCAGTTGATGTGCTTGAGCCCTTGGGGGATGAGCTAGTACGTTTAGATTGGACAACCTGGCACTCATTCAGTCGAGCTCTAGCCGAATCTGATCTGGGTGAATTCTGAGGAGCGTTTTTTGCTAAACTCACGCAATGTTCATATTTTCCTGCCCTTTTCTGCTTCTTAATCTCTTCCTTGGCTGCCTGCACACCTTGAGAAGATTGCCCTTTTAGATAGGCGTAACCCGCTCCCACACTGACAAACGTAGCAATACATATTCCAATAATTAGAGTCAGCCTGTTAGTAGAAGTAGAAACAGCAGGAATGGAAGACGTTGAAGCTACCTCCTGTCCTGATTGGTTTCCAGAAGGAACTGAAGTTGGGTTCTGCCTAGAGGTTTGAACTGGCGGCTTGAGTGTTGGAGCTATTGGTGTTTGCAGTGATTCATGCACCGAGGTGGTAGCAGCAGAACCAGCGCCTGTGGCTTGGGCTGTCGGCATGTGAGTGGGATTTGCCAATTGCTGTACTGCCTGCATTGCTTCAGTAACCGACTCATAGCGGTCTTGGAAGTGGTAGCGCACCATCTTGTTAAGGACAGAGGCTAGTCCAGCGCTAACCTGGGCCTGGTGTTGCCAGATGATCTCACCTGTGTCGGAGTCTTCTAGTAATTGTGTGGGATGCAGCCCAGTCACCGCTTGGATGCCAATCATGCCTAGGGCATAGATATCACTGTTGGGGCGTGGCCTGCCTCGCCCCTGCTCAATCGGCATATAGCCCGGTGTGCCAATGGCAATGGTGGCGGGTATGCCAATGGCAATGGTGGTGCTAGTCTTTCCTTGAGCTGTTACCACTTGAGTCCAGGCTTGCTTTACTGAGCCAAAGTCAATCAGGACTAACCGGCTGTCCTGCTGTCGTCTGATCAGATTGCTCGGCTTGATATCTCGATGGATCAGCCCACGGGCGTGAATAAATTCCAGTATCCCCAAGACCTCTTGTAGCAGTTGAACTACCTGGCTTTGGGTCCAGCACTGGCAGGGCTTGAGTTCCGCACTGAGGGGATGTCCTTCGATGAACTCTTGCACCAAGTAGAATTCTTGGTTTTCTTCAAAGTAAGCTAAAAGCCGGGGAATCTGGTCATGCTTGCCCAGTTTCGCCAGGGTCTCAGCTTCCCTCTTTAATAGCTCTCGAGCAGTTTCTAGCAGCTTAGGGGAGCTACTAGCGGGCTTGAGGTGTTTGACAACGCAGGTAGGGTTGCCCGGTATGTGGGTGTCTTGGGCAACATAGGTTTGACCAAATCCGCCAGCACCCAGGACTCGGATGATTTGGTAACGCCTGTTTAGTAACTGGCCTATCATGCTTACCGTGCTTTAGTTTTTAACTGCCATCTTGACTACTAGCCATGGATAGTGAATTACTTAAACCCCGACCCTTCAGGGTTATAGGCTAGATTTCGTCAAATATGGTTCCCAGAGCCGAAGAATAAACAACTGCTAGCAATTGAAAAGATTCCCCAGATTTGCCGATAATGGGGTCACGACACGAAAGCGCACAGTTTTCTCATTTTGGTGTCGTGACCCCTAGAAGACGAGTCAAACCTATATAATCGCTGCTTGACCTACTACTTAGGCTTTAAGCAACGCCTGTGCAGAACGCTAATATCAGCGGCACAGAGGCGCTATATGCCTCGGATGTACTACCCGACACCCCCTATACCTCCTCGCATTGCAGTGACAATACAATCGGGACTACTTTTTACTCGATAGATTGAGGTCTGCTCAATCTGTTTTGGAGTGATCCAACTTGGACTTCCAACTAGTACATTAGCATGTTTGACTACCAAGGCCCTAGAAGTTGAGTGAATTGCAATACCTAATTGAGCTAGCTTTAAAGCGATTCTCTATCTTGACAAATGTACTCATAACGAGTATGATATAGTCGGGTAATGCACCATGAGTAATATTCGATTAGTTAAGGAGCTGAATTAATGTTGTCCAATCGAGAGGGACAAAGAATTCCCAACGTCACCTTCCGTACTCGTCAGAACAACGAGTGGGTGGATGTGACTACAGATGACCTGTTTTCTGGTAAAACAGTGGTTGTCTTCTCTTTACCGGGTGCGTTTACGCCGACTTGTTCATCGACCCACCTACCTGGCTACAACGAGTTGGCTAAGGTCTTTAAAGAAAATGGCGTTGATGACATTGTCTGTATTTCCGTCAATGATGCCTTTGTGATGAATGAATGGGCAAAAACGCAAGAAACAGATAATGTAAATCTGATACCCGATGGCAATGGTGAATTCACTGAAGGCATGGGAATGCTGGTTGATAAAGCAGACCTGGGTTTTGGTAAGCGGTCATGGCGCTATTCCATGCTGGTGAAGGATGGCGTGATTGAAAAGATGTTCATTGAGCCAGAAGAGCCAGGTGACCCATTCAAGGTGTCTGATGCGCAGACGATGCTCAACTATATCAACCCCGAAGCAGCCAAGCCTAATTTGATCTCCCTCTTTACTAAAGTGGGTTGTCCGTTCTGCGCCAGTGCCAAAGATATGCTCAAAGAGCATGGACTGGATTACGAAGAAATTACTTTGGGTAAGGATATTACAACTCGCTCTTTACGGGCTGTTACAGGGGCAACAACGGTTCCCCAGGTATTTATCGATGGCCAATATGTTGGCAGTTCTGAGGCGCTGGCAGCTCACCTGGGTGCTAAGTAGTTAGATTTAGAGGAGGCATTGCCCACTAATGCCGGGTTTGAGACAATTTTGTGCTGAACTTTTGTCAGTCAAGCAGAGGGTGGGCAGTGCCCACCCTCCTACTTGGGAACAGCTGGGGAGGGGGAGTCCAGTTGTTAGATTATCTTTGCAGCTCGGAGGCCGAAAAGCAGTCCCACAGCGACAGTAAATGCTCCGCCCAAGATTAAGAAGTAAGCTGTAACTCCAAACATTTTTGTTGTTCCACAATAATCCACTAAAACTATTCAAACATCAAGTGGAGTAGAATACAGCGGACGGACGCTTGAAAAGGGTTTTGGCGATGGATTCTATCATCCACGTAAATATACCGCACCAGCCTTACGACATTGCGATCGCACCTCAGAGTCTGGATCAGCTGGGTGAATCGATGACCAGCCTCAATCTGGGCAAGAAAGTCCTAGTGGTTTCCAATCCGACAATTTTTCGCCACTATGGTCAACGTGCGATCGCTTCTCTCAACTCGGCTGGGTTTGAAGTTGCCGAGCTAACCCTGAGCCCAGGTGAACGTTATAAAACTCTGGCCTCAATCCAAAAAATCTATAACGCAGCGCTGGAAAACCGCCTAGAGCGCTCCTCAACCCTGGTGGCTTTGGGAGGGGGTGTGATTGGGGATATGACCGGCTTTGCCGCCGCCACTTGGCTGCGGGGCATTAACGTTGTCCAAGTCCCAACTACGCTATTGGCGATGGTTGATGCCGCGATTGGAGGCAAAACTGGGGTTAATCATCCCCAAGGGAAAAACTTGATTGGGGCTTTCCATCAGCCGCGACTGGTTTTAATTGACCCGGAGGTGCTGAATACGCTGCCAGGGCGGGAGTTTCGGGCTGGAATGGCAGAAGTGATAAAGTATGGTGTTATTTGGGACCCCGAGTTATTTGCCCAGATGGAACAGTGCGATCGCCTGGATCAACTCCGCTACTTGGACGAAGGTCTATTGCAACAGATATTGATGCGCTCAGCTCAAGCTAAGGCGGATGTCGTCAGCAAGGATGAATTAGA
Source organism: uncultured bacterium (assembly GCA_964250845.1). Taxonomy (GTDB): domain Bacteria; phylum Cyanobacteriota; class Cyanobacteriia; order Cyanobacteriales; family Chroococcidiopsidaceae; genus CAXUIG01. The sequence continues at coordinate 3,770 of CAXUIG010000224.1, forward strand.
AGCAGGACTGCGGGCAATTCTCAACTACGGTCATACCATTGGGCATGCAGTTGAAAGCTTAACAGATTATCGTTTATTTAACCATGGTGAAGCCGTGGCGATCGGCATGGTAGCGGCAGGTCAGCTGGCTGCTGATCTCCAGTTTTGGGAACACTCAGCCCCAGAGCGTCAGCTGAATCTGATTAAAAAAGCTGGGTTGCCCATCCAGCTACCAGCTCAAGTAGACATCGAAGCGATTATAGACGCCCTACAGACGGATAAGAAAGTCAAAGACGGTCGAGTACGCTTTGTCTTCCCTACCCAGATTGGAGTCGCAACTGTGACAGATCAAGTGCCATCAGAGAATATTCGGCAGGTTTTGCAACAAATGCTCTGATAAAGCTGGCTGGCAACAAACCACCTCAGAGCTAGTCTCGATCAGCCGATATTTCATCCACCCCGATTTCAAACGGGGTCCCCTTTCCAACGGGAGGATAAACGCGGATTTTAGCACTACTGGCAAACCGCTCCAACCTGCCCCCGAGCTGTGCAATATTGCTGACTATATTCCAGTAAGTTACTACGTCAGGGCAAGCAATGAAGAGCATCAGGGCGCTGGAGTTCGTGGTGATATACCACTCACAAGTAGACAACAATGCTTGCGTAATGCGATCGCAGACTTGGTAAAAGCATTTGCCAGTAGATTCTTCTAGTTGCCGACGCAGTATCCTATCAAGTTGCGTCGCCGCAACAGGGGGCAAATCATCTGGAGGAAGGGAGGGCTTATTCATCACAAAAACCCCTGACAAGTGTGCAGGCATAAATATAAATAATCATCGGGTTGTTCTTTTTTCCTGATTAACGCCACCCTTGCAGTAGTTCGTGAACCTGACTCGTTGCTGAACATACGCTGGCGCTATTCATTTTTATATCAGCCGTCCCCGAATAGGGCAGTTTATCTGCCTTGGATTAGATTAATTAAGGATGTACTCAAAGCCTGAAACCAAAAGCAGATAGTTATGCAAATTTTTTTTGAGTAGGGGGGACAAGTATTTCGGGGATCGGGGACAAGTATTTACGGGAAACAGAGTTGAGAGTCTTTAGCCATGGAGCAGCACCCAAGTTCAACAAAAAGGTGCGCCTTCGAGTCATTGTGCGATTTTTAGCCACGAAAATTACCGCCTAATTTTGGTATTGCCATCACGGGAGTATCTGAGTCATGGCTACCAAATTAATTTGACAGCAAGTATAATTTACTGCAATTTTTTCTAAGTAATTACTTGGATAGGGAGCAGGAGCTAGGGCCCCTGTTGGTGTGCTCTTTAAGTCTGCGAGACCGTGAGTGTGAGCGGGTTGGTATAAGTTAACGTGCCGCTGCTGGCAGTGATGGTGATGGGATAAGTTCCCGGCACCACGGTGGTGTCGGCACGGAGCGTCAGTTTTATGCGACCACCACTATCCAACGTGGTTGGATCAAGGGTAACCCCGCTCGGCACGCCGCTGACGTCAAAATTGACCACTTGCGAGAAGCCGCCTTTTGGTACGACTGTAGTTTGTAAGGTGGCGCTTTTGCCTGTGCCCACCGAAACGGAATTGTTGCTGACGAAGTCGAAGTCGGGTGTCGCAACTCGCAAAGTTACTGCATAGTCGTGGAGTACAGCGTTGCTGGTGCCAGTGATTGTCAGCGGATAGTCTCCCAAGGGGGTCGTAGTGTCAGTGACGACGCTCATTACAGAGTCACCCGCGCCCTGTACCGTCGGCGCGCTAAAACTCGCACTCGCTCCTGTCGGCAAGCCTCTGACGCTGAAGCTAACGTCGCTAGCGTTGCCGCCGGTTGGAGTGGATGTCACTGTGTAGGTGGTGGTGTTGCCGGGATTAACCATCTGCGAGAGTGCCGTCGCAGTGACTACAAAGTCTGTGGGCAGCGCGATCGGGATCTTGAAAATTGTCGCTGACTCAGCCCCAAACTTGTAGGTAAAGTTGTTGCTCACCGTGTATGGGGTGCCGTTGCTGGCGTCCGGGAAAACGCCGTCAGCCATCGTATAGAGCGTGGCATCACTGGCGATGGTTACCCCGTTGAGCGCCACCGGCACCGTAATCGGTGCGCTGGTGTTGCGGTTGATGACTTCGACGTACATAAAAGAATCGTCGCGGGTAGCACTCACAAATAAATACGGATTACCCGAGGTGTTAAGGTTGCCGGTAGTGGACTGCTCTAACACAAACGGGCCGGTGTAGTTGTTGCGAATGTAGAGTGCATACCAGGAGTAGTCGCGCTGGTTGTTGCAATCGTAGTGTGCATAGCCCTGATCGCTACAGACCTGGTCGTACACGAACGAGGTATCTGCTTGTCCGCGCGGGTTGTAGAGCATGAAGTGGGTGATGGCGAGATTATAAAGCCCTGAAGCAATGCCCTGAAAGTCGTTTCCACCCAGCGGCTGAGTGTAGCCATTATGCTCGGTGAGCGCGGTACCAACATTGGGACGACCGAACGGCACTCTGTCCATCCTGTACAACAGCGCTGCATCGCCGTAGTCCCCATTGGCTTGATCGCTTAGCAAGATATTAGGGCCAGCGTTGACATCAAAATGCCGTAAGGGATCGAAGAAGTTATCGAATTTGTGCGGCGTGTTCAGCAACCCGGAATCATTTCCCGATCCCGCGTAAGTGTGGTAGTCAATGATGTCAACATACGGCGCGGAGTGAGCCATGAAAGCATCTAGGTAATTACCGTTGGGGTAACCGCCGCTAAGCACTGGGCCCATCAGAATGATGTTCTCGCGCAAGCCTGCCGCCACCAGTGCATCGTGCACGCTGTTAAAAATCTGGCTGTACAGTTGGGGGGTGGCAATGCTATCTATGCCGATGTTAGGCTCGTTGCTGATCTCCCAGTATTGTTTCTGTAGATTGTAGGGCGGGGCCATGTAGCGTTTGACCATGTACACAACATTGGTCGCTACTGTGCCGTTGACCGTGGTGCCGTCAACGTTGTAGTAAGGTCCCACCGAAAGGCCGGTGGGCTGGGAGGAATTAACACTGCTACCGATGTAGGACCCTAGAAGAGGTTGCGCTCCAGTGCCCAAAACAGCCTTGACCTTGGTATCAAAAAAGTTTATACCGATGGTAGACCGGTCGTCTGGGTAGGCGAAGACACGGATTAGCGGCAGCTTCGCCACGCTGGCATCGGCCTGGAAATCAATCCCATTCTTGCCATTAACAAAGTTAACGCCGTAGCTGTGATTTGTGATGTTGGTGCCGCCGATGCCGTGGGGCCTGAGGCGCACCACATTTTGCGCGTTCACTGTGATGCTGCCTGCTTCAGGCGTCGTCGCTGGCGTTCCTCGGATTGGCATCAGAACAACGAACAGCATAACGGAAGTAAACAGCGCTAGCAGATGTTTTCTGGCCTTGAGCGCTCGTACTTTTTCATACCATGCCTGTAGGTAAAATTTTCCACGAGTATTGGGATTATTACGAATGAGGAACTTGGTTTTCATCAACTTCATGGCTAAATTTTCCTCAGGAATGCCCTTATGCAGCACACAATTCCTCCTTGGGAAAGGAACTCTCCCAAGGAGCAAATAGTGCCAGTTGAAAGACAACGGAGATACCTACCCAGGCATAGAAATTACCTAACTCAGTATCAACCTTGTTTATCGCTAAAAGTCAGAAAAAATTTCATGATGACAGTAATAAAAATTCCCAATTTTTTACGCTAAACACGTAATTTATTGACCCTAAAAGCACGGATATCCTTTTCATACCAAGTTGCTGTCATACAAATAAAATTCAATCAGTTTATAATAGTTTTGTCCTGGCAATTTGCCAGATTTTATAGCTCTGATGACGAAAGCAGGCACGAAAAAAGCCATTTCTCAGGGCTGCTTGTGTTCCAGAGCAGACACTACAGAAAAACTCCGCTTTCAAAGCTGCCCCTCCCTACTCACTTTAATAGCATGACTTCACGCAGCTGGATACTCTTGCTCTCGACACTTCTGGGCTTAGTGCTGCCTTCCACTCAAGTCCAGGCTGCACCCCCATCCGCCAAAGCCTCTGGCAATCAAGCCAAAGACTCACCCTATGGCTCTGGCAAGTTTTGCCCCCAGCCAGCGCTATCTCGCGTGATTCACCACCGAGTTGTACCGAATGAAACCCTCGAAACCATAGCGCGGCGATACAATCTCATCCCAGCTACACTCATGGGAATGAATCCGGCTTTGCGCCAGGGAAAGGCTGCTGTTGGCAGTGAAATTGTGATTCCTCCCTACAATGGTATCCGCGTAGAAGTTCCTGCCGGTCAAACGTGGCGGCAAGTGGCGGCGAAATATAAAGTCCGTACCGATCTCCTGTTCGAGGTCAATGGCTGTCAAAGGCAACCCAAAGTGGTATTTGTGCCAGGGGTGAATTGGTCGCCGGGGCATCCTCCAATTCCTGTACCTGGTGATCTGGCAGCTTATCCGTTGCCTGCTGTTGCCACCGTGGGTTTAGGTTATGGCTGGCGGCTTAATCCTGGTAAGGGTAAAGTGTTTTTCAACAGCGGTTTAGATTTATTAGCAGCAACTGGAACGCCGGTGCGGGTAGTGGGTGCGGGGACGGTAGCATTTGCCGCCGAGCGAGGCAGTTATGGCAATTTAGTCGTTGTCAATCATAACTGGGGACGACAAACCCGCTACGCCCACCTCAAGGGTGTTGCGGTGCGTGCCGGTCAGATTGTCAAACAGGGAGACCTGGTGGGTTGGGTGGGTTTAACCGGGAAACCTAATTTGACCGAACCCCATCTACATTTTGAAGTACGCTATGCTTCATCGCTAGGTTGGGTTGCTGAAGATCCAAGCCCCTACCTTCAGCAAAGGAAAGCTACTCAGCCGTGAGTGGCATCCTCCAGAGAACTGGCGTTGAGAGAGAGGCTACTACTTAGGGTCAATTGTCCCACTCAAGCCATAAGCTTAACTAAATTAGAAGGTAGCATCTGCATTGCTGTCGTTAGGCGGAAAGACTATGAGTTTATCGTTCAAGCAGCTGGCCCTTTCTCTCACCTTACTCGCTATCGGTGGCGGTGCAGGATGGTTGGGCGGTCGCTATCTCTCAGGTGAGAATGGATCGGTTGAGCGCTTAACAGCGTTGCCAGTGGCACTGCCGCCAATGACTGGGCGGACGTTTCCATCTGGGCGGGTGAGTGGGAGCAGGACTGAGCACAATAACCTCAATTTTATTGCCGCAGCAGTGGAAAAAGTGGGACCAACTGTGGTGCGAATTAATGCGACGCACAAGGTGGCGTTGCAGATCCCGGAAGCTTTTAATAATCCGCTGTTTCGCCGGTTCTTTGGCTCAAAGCAACCAATTCCAGAAGAACGGATTGAGCACGGCACTGGTTCTGGGTTCATTTTGAGCCAGGATGGTGGCTTGCTCACTAACGCTCATGTGGTAGCAGAAGCAGATACGGTTCAAGTTACCCTCCGAGATGGTCGAAGTTTTGATGGAAAGGTGGTGGGAGTAGATCGGGTGACTGATGTGGCAGTGGTCAAAATTAAAGCTACGGGTTTGCCAACGGCGAAGCTGGGCAACTCACAAAATCTGGTTCCAGGACAGTGGGCGATCGCTATTGGCAATCCTCTCGGTTTGGACAACACAGTAACAGCTGGCATTATCAGTGCTACTGATCGCTCCAGCGCCGAAGTTGGTGTCCCTGACAAGCGGGTTAACTTCATCCAGACTGATGCCCGCATCAACCCCGGTAACTCTGGCGGTCCTCTCTTAAACTCGCAAGGTGAGGTGATTGGTATTAACACTGCCATTCGGGCTGATGCTCAGGGACTCGGTTTTGCTATCCCGATTGAAATCGCCGCCCGCGTCGCCAATCAGCTTTTTACCAAAGGGCATATCGAGCATCCCTTCTTGGGCATTCAAATGGTAGACCTTACTCCAGCCACAAAACAAGAGATTAATCAAGCAACAGATCTCAACATCAAGCAGGACACTGGCGTTTTGATTGTTCGAGTCATAGAAAAATCACCGTCAGACCAGGCGGGCTTGCACGAAGGTGACATCATTCAAAAAATTGACGGGACACCAATCAAAAAGTCTTCTGAGGTGCAAGAGCGCGTGGAATCTAGTGGGCTCGGAGCTGTGCTAGAAATGAAAGTGAAACGCCAGGGTCAAATTCAGACCCTTAAGGTGAAGCCAGGAGCTTTTCCCGCCAATGAGATGGGCTAGAGAGTTTGACGCCCCACTGGCTCAAGGTGAGGAATCCGTAGATTGTGAGTTGCCAGCGGAGTCTTGGTGAAGCGAACCACAGCCTGCCAAACTTTCTTCTAGCTGCATCCGTTGTTCCATCTGGCGCAGGAAATAGCCTGTCATCATTGCGGAGGCTAGAAGACCTGCTAAGTTGTCCCGGTCGGTTGTAATTTGGACGTTGAAATGCTCTGAAGGCAGCATCCCGACTAGCCCTTGAACATTCTGAGAGATAATTTGTTTAATTTCAGGGCTGGCGGACTTGGCAACGTGGGCTAAAACTTCAGGTGATTGGTGCTGGAGATATTTCAGGAGCGGGTTAGCTTGATCCTCTTGGGCGTTGTCACTGAGAAAGTCAGGATGAAAGACCATGGGCACTCTCAATAGCTGCATTTGCTTAATCTCTAATCTAAACCATAGTGCTAGGGTGACACCTCTGGCCTCTGCTGGAAGCGGTGCTAATCATTGCTCATTCTTCATCCTTCTGAATCTCGCAGAATGGCTGGGGCAGTTGCTCCAACTGGAAATACTGATGAAATTTGTTGGTCACTTGTAGCCAGTAGGAGCGGCAATCAGCTTGTCGGCGTTTACGGACAAAACCCAGCTCGACGAGTTCTTGAACGTGCTGATAGGCGCCAGAACCACGCAAGTTTACCAGGTCGGGTTGCGTCATTGGGCCTTTGAGTGCGATCGCAGCCAGAGTCCGCAATGCTCCCACCCCCAATTCCACCGGAATCATAGTCTGCACTAATTCCTGAAAGCCAGACCGTAGCTGCAGGCTATAGCCAACTGGAGTTTCGACGACCACGAGGGCGCTGTTACGGTGGGCGTAGTCGTCTATCAGTTCGATCAGTCCTTCCTCAGCTGTGGCGCGATCGCACCCAGCACACTCGGCTATCTCGGCGATTGAAAGCGGCTGACCCTTTAAGTACAAAATGGCTTCAATCTTGGTCGCTAGGCTAAGTGTCATCGGGGTCAGGGGTCAGGGGTCAG
>CAXUIG010000225.1:0-10944 GCA_964250845.1 uncultured bacterium
ACAGAGTATTCTGTCCGGCGACTCCGCGCCGCTTGCGGCAGTGTGGGTAGTTCACCAAGGGTGTTAACAGTTTTGCAGCAGGGGCCTGCTACGGTGGAGCATCAAAATTTTGTCGCCAACCCTCAGGTAAGGCAGACTCAGAAGCGGTGGTGCCCAACTGCTGTCTAAGTTCCCGAATCGCAGCACTGGTATTACGCGCGTAGGCAACTTGAAAACACGCTCGCGATCGCATAAGTGAGGTTGATGTCTGGAAAATATCGGCTTTGTGAGTGAGCCAAATATTCTGTTCCCTGCAACTGGTAAACCACCAACTGCTGTTTGCGGAACAGCCAAACTTCTGGCACTTGATAGGCGAGGTAATCATTGACATCCGAATAACTCGTTACATCAATCTCCAGCACCAGATCGGGCGGTGGTTCAGTACTCCAGTCAATGCGCTCCTTGCCAGAGACCGCTTGCCAATGCTCAATGTAAAAGCAATAGTCGGGTTCAATTCCACTTGACTCCGGCAATTCCATCGTGACTGGTGTAAAGGCATCGTACTCACGTCCCGCATGATCCAGCTTTTGTTGTAATTACATTAGCGATTAAATGAGCATCACGCCCGTGTTTGGGAAGGGGAGACATTAAAATAACCTCGAAGAGTGCGATACTTGATGCGAGGAATCGAGCCATCAAGTATCGCCGTTGACACAATTTCTGATAATCCTTCCAGGTTGCAGGCAACCGCACAAAGGCTCCCGCTGGTAACTGAATTTTCTCAGTTGACACCAGAGCAAACATACCTCAAACTCCCCTGAGCGCCTAAGCTAATTCTATACCAGGCAAAAGCGATCGCCGATTGTGAAACCCCCGATGAGCGAGCGCATAATTCCGTTAGAGAAACTCGATCTAGCAAGTGCGATCGTGGTCAGTGCCACGTTAGGAGCGGGGATTGTAACTTAAATGTATATTTAAGATATAATTGGTATGACATGCTGAATGTGATTGTGCAAGAACGGCGATCGCACCCCAATGATGCAATCCTCACTTCTCTCTGGCAGGATGTTCTCAAGTCTTTGCAGTTAAAAGCATTTATTTCAAACCACTCAAATTAACTCGATATAGATTTCAGCTAAAATTTCCCTCCTCTGCCTCCCTTGCCTCGGAGCAGTGCCCGGAAAAACAGGGGGTTATCGGGCAAAATGATACAAATTGTAAATCTGCTAGAAGCGGCAGCCGTGAAATAGCAAAAAGTGCTGTAGAGTTGAAATACTAATTCGGTTCTGACGGGGAACAGCCGTTAGAGGTTGACATTAAGTTGAACGAGCAATAAAGCGCGGTCAAGTTTAATGTCATCAGGGGAAAGTTTGGTGCAAATCCAACGCTGTCCCGCAACTGTGATGAGACTGCTATTGATTGTCTCTGAGCCAGGATGCCCGCCGATGGGTTGACAATCTAGTCTCATCTGCGAGGTACAGAATGACGTCAAAACCACGGAAGGCCATTAGCCTGGTGCTAATGGCATGTTTAAGTTTTTATCTAGTTGTGGCACCTACTCCTGCCTATGCCATGCACATTGCAGAAGGGTTTTTGCCTGTGCAGTGGGCACTTTTTTGGTGGGTGGTAGCGTTACCGTTTTTTCTGTTGGGAGTGCGATCGCTGACTCGCATCACCAAACAAAACCCTGAGTTAAAACTCCTGCTAGCACTGGCAGGTGCCTTTACGTTTGTGCTGTCGGCGTTGAAGATTCCCTCGGTTACGGGCAGTTGCTCTCATCCCACCGGAACTGGATTGGGAGCAATACTCTTTGGTCCAGAAGTGATGACGGTATTGGGTGGGTTGGTGCTGCTGTTTCAGGCGTTGTTGCTGGCTCATGGCGGTTTGACGACCCTAGGTGCAAATATGTTCTCAATGGCGATCGTGGGTCCCTTTGTCGCGTATGGTGTTTATCATCTGGTGTTGCGAACGGGACATCAAAAGGTAGCAATCTTCCTGGCATCGGCATTGGAAGATTTACTCACCTACGTAATGACTTCGATTCAATTGGCTCTGGCATTTCCTGCCGCTAGTGGCGGTTTCATGGCTTCGTTCCTCAAGTTCGCGGGCATCTTTGCGGTGACGCAGGTTCCTCTGGCAATCAGTGAAGGATTACTGACGGTGTTGGTGTGGAACTGGCTGCAATCCTACGGTCGTGAAGAGTTGGAAACCCTGAAGTTACTGAAGCAAGAGAATTAAGCCATGCAAAAGAATTCATCGGGTAAACAGAATTGGTTGCTGGCGATCGCCGTCATAGTCCTTGCCGTTATCCCCCTGGCATTTGTTCGGGGTAAATATGCTGGCTCTGATGACCGGGCTCAGGGTGCGATCAAGGAACTCAGCCCTGACTACAAGCCCTGGTTTAAACACTTGTTTGAGCCGCCCAGTGGGGAAGTGGAGAGTCTGTTATTTGCCTCCCAAGCAGCGCTAGGAGCCGGGGTGATTGGGTTTGTGATTGGGTTTTATCGAGGGAGATCGGAGTAACATCCCGTGTCCTAATCATCCATGACCCTCCAAATCGATACCCTGGCATATACCAACCGACTCCGGCAACTGCCCCCCGAACACAAATTACTGTTTGCGATCGCCCTACTATTACTAACCTATGTCGCTGGGATTTCAGTGCAAATACTGATCGCACTGTGGATGGGAATTTGGACAGTGATTTATGCTCGGATTCCAGCCCCTATCTATCTCAAACTAATGTCAATCCCGGCAGGATTTTGGTTGAGCAGCCTGCCTGCATTGATCATCAGTGGAGTTGCTACACAAAATTGGACTTCAGTGCAAACTGATGTATGGAAAGGGCTAACAGTAGGAGGTTACTACATCTACCTGAGTCATCATGGGATGCAGCAAGCAGAGGAAATGTTGGCAAGGGCGATCGCCGCCACCTCCTGCATCTACTTTGGAATGCTGACGGTGCCGTTTGTCGAACTCTTGCAAATTCTCCGTCGTCTCGGTTGTCCCCTGTTGTTGACTGATTTATTGCTGCTAATGTACCGATTTATTTTTACGTTGCTGCGCACAGCAAACGAACTGTGGACAGCACAACAATCCCGCAATGGCTACCGCACATGGAAGATTAGCATGAACAGTTTGGGGATCTTGGTTGGACAGTTGCTCCAGCGCACCCTGATCAATTACCGCCAAGTCTGCCTGAGTTTAGCATCACGCGGCTTTACCGGAGAATTTCGCCTGTGCCATTCTCGCCATTACTCCCCGTCTTGGCGCTACAGCCTGGAAGCACTGCTCGGTTGTGCCGGACTGATTGGACTGGTAGGGTGGACTCATGCTACTCGAATTTGAACACGTTTCCTACACCTACCCCGGTAGCCAGCAGCCCGCGATCGCCAACCTGATTTTGAACATTCCGGCAGGGAAGCGCTGTGCGCTGATTGGTCAAAACGGATGCGGCAAAACAACTCTCTTCCTGCTGGCGAATGGCTTGTACCAACCGCAGCAAGGCACCATCCGATGGCATGGCTTGCCACTGCGCTACGATCGCGCCTCTCTAATCCAACTGCGGCAACACGTCGGGCTGGTGTTTCAAGATCCAGAGCAACAACTGGTTGCTTCTACCGTCGAGGAAGATATTTCCTACGGTTTGTGCAACTTGGGATTGCCAGACTCCGAGGTGCGAGAGCGCGTGCGACAAGCGGTGGTGGAATTTGAGCTAACGGCTTTGGTAGGAAAACCCGTACATCATCTCAGCCTGGGACAAAAGAAGCGGGTTTCCATTGCCGATGTCATGGTACTCCAGCCAACCTTACTGCTGTTGGACGAACCCACGGCTTATTTAGACTCGCGACACACGCGCAACTTGATTGCCACCCTGAAGAAAATTCAAGCCACTGGCACCACGATCCTGATGGCAACGCACGACTTGGACTTTGTTTATCGATGGGCAGACTGGATATTCGTCATGGATCAGGGACAACTGGTGCTGGAAGGCAACCCCCAGGATGTCTTTACGCAACGTCAAGTGCTCGAAGGCTTGGAGTTGGGGGTACCGATGGTGTTTGAACTGCTGGAGAAAGTCTGTGAGATGATGCATGAGGAGAGACCATCTTCAGACAATTCGCCTCTCACCCAGATTGAACACCTGCAACAGCAAATTTTGGAGTCATTTCGATGGTTTTGGTAGCAGCACAATGACTGACTATATTCGTGATGGCGATGAAATCTACCGCCACTCCTTCGCCATTATTCGGGCAGAGGCAAATCTGGCAATGCTGCCTCCCGATCTAACTTCTGTGGTAGTGCGGCTGATTCATTCCTGCGGCATGCTCGATATTGTGACTGATTTAGCATACTCACCAACCGCAGCACACTCAGGAAGAATAGCGCTCACAAACGGGGCACCAATTCTGTGCGATTCGCGCATGGTGGCAGAAGGGATTACGCGACGGAGACTGCCTGCCAACAACTCGGTGATTTGTACGCTCAACGAACCGGATGTTCCGGCGATCGCTCAAAAAACCAAGAACACGCGCTCGGCAGCAGCACTGTCCCTTTGGCGATCGCACCTGGAAGGAGCGGTGGTGGCGATCGGCAATGCACCGACTGCGTTGTTTAGATTGCTGGAAATGCTAGATGAAGGTGTGCCCAAACCCGCTCTCATCCTGGGCTTTCCAGTCGGGTTCGTAGGGGCAGCCGAGTCAAAAGCGGCATTGGCAGAAAATAGCCGGGGTGTGCCTTTCTTAACCATACACGGTCGGCGAGGTGGAAGTGCAATGGCTGCTGCAGCTGTTAACGCCCTGGCAACGGAGGAGGAATGATGTCAATGAACCGCCGCCGGATGCCTGTTTACGGTTCGAAGCCTCTATAGGAAGACAGTCCCGCCTCAGTTGCGATGATTACATTGAGGGCGCACCTGAATTGATGGTCGAGATTGCAGCAAGTAGTGCGACCAAAGATCTCCACGAGAAGAAGCGAGTCTATCGCCATTGAATTCAGCAGAACATCAGGCATTTGTGCAGCAGTTATCGGCGCGCTCATAGGGCTGCGATCTACAATTACGCCATTACCATTACAGATCTGTTAGGGAATGTCTGAGAAGTGATAGTTTACGCCATGGGAAATGGTCAATAAAAGTGGTTACAGGATAGTTTAGTAGCTTCATAGGATACGTTTTTTACTTTCCAGGCATCCTCTTAGAGAATGTATGACTTTTGTCTGAATTTTTGATGATTTTACAGTGATTTTTACCGATTGTTAAAGTTGTTAGGCGCAGGTAAGCTTTTAGAAAAGCTCAGTCCATAGAGACAAGAGCATTTTATATTGAAAATAACATCAAAGAATCGTGATAGCATTAAAAAACAAAACGTCTACCAAACAAATAATTCCAGACAGCTTGCTCAATATAAAAAAGCATGTAGTCAGTGATGACACTTTTTTATTGCATACCCCGGAGGACATTACTATCGGAGTCAGAGTCCATATTCTTTGGCCTGAATATGTCGCGGGCGAAGTAGGCGTGGTCTGTGGGCGAGAAGTCCTACCAGGTGGTAAACACAGTAATCGCTGGCTCGCTCAGGTAAACTCACAAGACATGATCGTGTCGCTCACCCCAGAGGAGTTTCGAGTTCTCAATTTAGCAAATTCGGCCCAATCCCCACGCCGCCTCGTTTAAGGGTACGGAATGTTGCAATACAGTCTAACGGACTATACCCGTATACCCTCAATCACGCTCACGTTTGCCCGTGTGGAAACGATTTTGGTCAGATGGAAGCCGGAAGCCTGAAACAGCGAGCGATATTCTGTCTCGGTACGTTCACAGCCACCTGGAAACATTACTAGCATCTGCATGTCAAGAAACTTACCAAAAAAGGGTTCATTGCCGGACGGAATCACCTGCTCGACGAGCAAAAGCTTTCCATTCTCCACCATGGCGCGGTGACAGTTCTTGAGAATAGCGCTCGCACGTACATCATCCCATAAGTGGATGATGTACTTAAGGATGTAGGCATCGCCACCGCAAGGCACTTCCTCAAAGCAATCTCCAGCAACGAGAGAGCAGCGTTCCGAGACTTGCTCCGCCTCAATCAAATCCTTCGCACCTTCAATTACGGACGGTTGATCGAACAGAACGCCTTGCATCGTTGGGTTAGCAATGAGTATTGAGGCAAGGAGACTGCCGTGTCCGCCGCCGAAGTCCAGTTCCCCTGTGAGCTGGCTTTTTAGACGGGAACTTTAACACCCGCTTCCTGGAAAAAAACTGCCTGCTGCTAAGTGGGAATGAATCGTTTCAAGATGGTGAAAAAGATCTTGTTGCTTTGACAGGGATAACAGTCTCTCCGCTTTTGCGAGCCAACCACTCGCAGCGCTCCCCTTCAGAGACGATCCTGACCTCAACTAACGCCCCTGCTTTCGGCCAATTTACACTATGATCTCACCTGACTCCACTGCTTCCAAACAATTTACACTATGACCTCACTTAACGCCACTGCTTCCGGCGAATTTACACTCTCAGATCGTCCAGTGACGCGGCTGGGCTTTGGGTCCATGCAGCTCACGGGCAAAGGGGTATGGGGCGAGCCTAATAACCGGGAGGAGGCGCTACGCGTATTGAAACGCTTGCCAGAACTCGGGGTCAATTTTATCGACACCGCGGACAGCTACGGGCCTTCCGTCGCCGAGGAGCTGATCGCCGACGCGCTGCACCCCTACGACGGCATGTTCGTCGCCACGAAGGGTGGGCTGACGCGCACGGGTCCGAACCTGTGGCCGCCAGTAGGGCGGCCCGAATATCTGCGCCAGTGCGTGCTCATGAGCCTGCGTCGCCTCAAAGTGGAGCGGCTAGACCTGTGGCAACTGCACCGCATCGACCCCAAGGTACCTCAAGACGAGCAATTCGGCGTCATCGCCGACTTCCTCAAAGAGGGGCTGATCGCCCGGGCCGGGCTTAGCCAGGTCTCGGTGGAGGAGATCGAGGCCGCACGGAAGGTGTTCCCCGTGACCACGGTGCAGAACCGCTACAATCTGACGGACCGGGCCGACGAGGCGGTGCTTGACTACTGCGCGCGTGAGGGTATCGGCTTCATCCCCTGGTACCCTTTGGCCTCCGGCGACCTCGCCAAGCCAGGCGGGCCGGTGGACAAGATCGCCAAAGCGCACGGCGCATCGCCGGGCCAAGTGGCGCTGGCCTGGGTGCTGAAGCGCAGCCCCAACATGCTGCCGATCCCGGGAACGAGCCAAGTTCCGCACCTGGAAGAGAACGTCGCCGCCGCGCAGCTCGAGCTGTCGGACGAAGAGTTCCAGCAGCTCGACAAAGCCGCCAAGGGCGGGAGCGCGGCATGAGAAGAGAGCGCCATCTGAGGTGAATACAAGTTAACATACACCTCAGATGGCGTGCTGACCGGAGACTTAACACTGATTTTAGTCAGGAAACGTTGACAATTCCGCCCTAAAGCTTTCTAGCCGGTACTGGAACGGCAACAACCGCTTACCTTTTCCATTCTCAATACCTATTCTTCAAAATCAGAATTGCTGAATCCTACTAGTTGGTCTAGACAAAAGTCCAGACAATAGCTACAGTAGATCTAATGTAGCTCTTAGAGGCAATTAAGTTATGCCAGCAATTATCGACCGCCATCAGCGTCTAAATCCACTCGATATTCGTCAGGGATTAGCTATTTCTCAGGAGCGCATGAGCACCCTGCTAAAGGTTAGCACTAAAACAGTAACCCGCTGGGAAAAAGGGGAACGACGACCCAGCGACCAAGATACTCTGTCGCGGTTAGCCAAACTCAGAGAAATCAAAGAGCTAGGATTAATGGTTTATACCCCAGAAGGGGTTCAAGAGTTCTTAAACACACCTCTTCCAGTTTTTGGTGGACGGTGTGCTTTTGATCTGCTTCAGTTGGGTGAATACGAAACTGTCATTAGTGCTCTAGCTGCTGATTTCGAGGGGACAGGTTTTTAAACTATGCCCCTCCAGGTTTACATATTCCCCTGGGTGGGTTACGCTGTCCGACACATACCTGACACTCCTGGCAAGTCCTACGACATATATGATTTCAACTATTGCAGTCGGAGCAATGAAAATCGTTGGAATATTGCTGGGGAACCAACGCTGTATCTAGCAAAGGAAAAAAATGTCGCCTTGGCTGAATATGCCCGACACTTTAGGGTTGACCGTACACCAGGATTAGCTGCCCAAACTTACCGCCGTCAAGTGTTTCGTTTTAGGGTGGCTCTGGAGTATGTTCTTGATCTAAGAAATCCATTTGTTTGGGCGGAGCTTTCTTTGGAAAATGCACCGGACTGTTTTAAAGATAAAAATATTGCTCGCTCAATTGCGAACTTTATCCGAAATACGACATCAACCCAAGCTATTATTGTTCCTTCTATTGCTTTCCTAGATAACTTAGAGCAATGGTGCCTCGTTTTGTTTTTGGAAAAATTCCTGCCAGAACCCCGCATTTTTTTACCGTCTGTCGAATCTGATGGATTCTTCCAAATTTCTTGATTGGCAACCTGCCTAAGTAGGTAGACTGTTAACTACGTGAATGAACTTATACGGCTCTATCGCTCAAACTATAGCAGTCTAACTCTAGTTGTGAACAATAACTCTTTCGGGCAAGGGGTCTTTCTATCAGGGGTCTGGGTAGGGGATTAGGATTTTATCTGATAGAAAGACCCCTGACCTCTGACCCCTAAAACTACTAATTTTATTCACTGCATCAGATAGGACTGCTATAGTCCCCAATACTAATGGGAATGATGAAGTAGCCATCTGCTAGCCCTTGCATCAATGCACTTGTACCTAACCGATTGGCTCCGTGAGCTGAGAAGTTAGCTTCGCCTAAAAGGGGTTATCGTAGCATTGGAACGGAAAGTGCGGTTAAGGCTAAAATGCTGATGCAGCAGTAGTTTCACGAATTTATTGTTCAGAACGTAGGCTTTATTGCAACTAATTCATTTGCTATTCAACAATGTTGTCTTGTCGGAGTTGTGCCATCAACTCACTCATGAAGTCCACAAAAGCTCGTACCTTGGCTGAGAGATGCCGCTTTTGAGGATAAACGACGGAAATCGGTGCCCCCGACATAGCATAGCTTTCGAGGACAGGTTTGAGCTTACCTTGAGCAATCGCTTCCCCCGCAATGTAGTTGTGAAGTTGCACTAGCCCAACCCCTCTGATCGCAACGTCTAGCAAAGCCTCCCCATTACTCAGGCGCAAATTACCGTCTATAGGTAGGTGAAACTTCTGTCCGTCGCGCTGAAATGACCATTCAAAGACACGTCCCGTATGTGGAGAAACAAAGGTCATGCAGTTGTGATTAATTAAATCTTCTGGGATTTCAGGTTCTCCATAACGTGTCAGATAAGTGGGAGCGGCACAAACGATCAAGCGAGCTGTCGCCAGCCTATGCATGATTAGCCGGCTATCCGGTCCACTGCCAATTCGCACCACTGCATCAATCCCTTCTTCAATCAGATCAACCATGCGATTGCTAAAGGTTACATCCAGTTTGAGCCCAGGGTGTTTGGTAATGAACTTTGGGAGAGCTGGAATAATGTGAAGTCGCCCTAACTCAATCGTGAGATCGATCCGCAGGGTGCCAGTTGGAGTTGAACGCGACTTGCTAAGTTCGTGTTCTGCCTCTTCAAGCTCACTAAGGATCTGACGAGTGCGAGCGTAAAATGCAGCCCCATCCTCGGTCAGAGAGAGGCTACGGGTTGTGCGATTAAACAGGCGGATTTCCAGGTGTTCTTCCAGACGTTGTACCGCTTTGCTCACCGCCGAAGGCGACATACCCAATTGTCGGGCTGCAACAGAAAAACTCTGGTGCTGAGCCGCCCGAACAAAGACTGTAATGTCATTGAACTTATCCATAACAAGTATTTTAGGTGATTTGTGAACATCAGGAATAAGTCATGTGAATGTCAGCTACTTTTTCTTCTCTTAGGGATGGCTTATATTGAGGTCATTGAGGAGATTTTATTTGAGAAAAAAAAAATCATTCAGGAACTACCCCATAATTCTTCGGACAAACCTTTGACAAAGGAAGTAGGAGAGTAGCTATGAAGTATCGGCAATTAGGTAATAGTGAGTTGCATGTCTCCGAACTCGGTTTAGGCTCGTGGTTGACTTATTCAGGAGGTATCGAACAAGAGCGAGCTAAGGCTTGTATCCACCAGGCGTTTAAAGTAGGGATTAACTTCTTTGACACTGCAAACATTTATGGTCATGGTGCGGCTGAATCCCTAATGGGAGAAGTTTTGCAAGACTTCCCCCGCTCGTCCTATGTGCTTGCAACCAAACTTTATTTTCTAATGAGCGGAACAGATCGAGGTTTGTCGGCGGCACAGGTGTACAAGCAACTCGATGCGTCCCTCAAGCGTTTACGCACAGACTACGTAGATCTGTACCAGTGCCATCGCTATGATGCAAATACGCCACTGGAAGAAACGTTAGAAGCACTAACAGAGGTGGTTCACCAAGGCAAGGTGCGCTACGTCGGCGTCTTCGAGTGGAGTCCAGAGCAAATTCAAGCTGCCCTGGGCACCCCGAATGTAGAACGTTTTGTTTCCAGCCAGCCGCAATACTCAATGGTGTGGCGAAAACCAGAAGCGGAAGTATTTCCACTCTGTGCAGCTAATGGCATTGGTCAGATTGTTTGGTCACCTTTGGCTCAAGGTGTCCTCACAGGCAAGTATCAACCGGGGGAATCACTTCCTAAAGACTCTCGTGCCGCAAGTGAGAAGATGAACGTCTTTTTTAACAATGAGCTGCGGAGCGATCAGGTGCTGACGGCTGTGCAGAAGTTGAAGCTGATAGCAGCTGGTATAGGGTTGACGACAGCTCAGTTAGCCCTAGCTTGGGTGCTGCGGGATGCTCGCGTATCATCAGCAATTATTGGTGCTAGTAGTCTGTCAGCCTTGATTTGAGGGGTGAGTCGGTTAATAATTTGAGTA
>CAXUIG010000226.1:0-10882 GCA_964250845.1 uncultured bacterium
CAACACCAAATAATACTGGCTTCCTGACCCCCTCTGAACGGATACCTCGCGCTCTTCATGGTATAGTTTTTATAGAGCCGAAAACCAAGGCTATGAAACCAAACAAAATTCTAGGCTTGAAATCCTGCTGGAGTTCGAATCAGGAAGTTTTCAAAGATAGGACGGGCTACGTCCGAATCCAACGCCTGTGGACAAGAAGGAGCCGCCTCCCTTGGACGAAGCAGGAAGCAAACTTCAGCATCGTGCACTAATGTACCATGTTGTATCAGTTTTGTGTAGCAGTAACTGGATATATTTAGGATTAGGGCTAGGACTGGGCGTGGTCTATAGTTGGCTGTTAGGGCGGTGGGGCTCATCCCCAGTAACTCAAGCCCAAACAGAAACGACGCAGGATCTGCCAACTCTGTTGGAACTGAAATCTTCCCAACTGGCATACCAGCTAGCACACGAAATGGGCCAGTTTAAAGCGGGGTTTTTGGTACGGACTTCCCATGAATTGCGATCGCCCCTTAATAGCATGATTGGTTTCCATCAGTTAATCCTGTCGGATCTGTGTGACAACCCAGCTGAAGAGCGAGAATTTGTGGCACAGGCCCAGAAGGCGGCGCTGAAGCTGGTGAAGCTGCTCGATGACATTCTCGATGTTGCCAGAATAGAACACGCGACTAATAAGCTAGAGATTGAGCCGCTCCAGCTGGCGAGGGTGTTGGAGGAAGTTTATAAGTTGACTCACCTGCTGGCAGCCAATCGCAATTTTCGTCTTCAGCTATCACCTCCTGATTCAGCGATTTATGTTTTGGCAGATCCCCGCTGCCTACGGCAGGTGTTGGTGCGGTTGGTAGAAACCTCAATTGCCCAGATGGAGGAGGGCAATATCTGTATTTCAGCCAATACTTCAGCGGCAGATGGATTGGTTCACATCTGGCTGGATGTCGAACTCAACGCTAGTGCTTGGAGTCAGGAGGCGGTGGATTTACTCCAATCTGAAAACGCGACTACTTGTGTGCCAGTGGCGAATGTTGTACCCTCACCCGGACTAACACTAATGCTGAATCAGACCCTTCTGGAACTGATGAAAGGTCGGCTAGAGGTTTTACCACTCCCAACGAATGCTGATCAATCCCCTTCCACTCGAATTCAGCTAGCTATACCTCTGGTGATTCCTGAAACTAAGACGTAAAAGTATGACTGCAAACCCACTTCCACAGGGGATGACTCGACCCCTGCTGTCGAATTCGGCTAACTTGTTGTTCTAAGCGCCGCTGTTCTTGGTTTGGGAGTCCTACTAGAATATTCCGACTTTGCCAAACCAAGACGGCAGCGGTCATGCCGATACAAAAAGTGAGGCCAAAGGTCGGCAGAGGATTATAGTAAAGTCCATAGCGCACTGCCACCCAGGTAAAGTATTGCTGCCACAGGGCAATTTCTGAACGCAAGCCCCACAGGCTTAAAGAGCCGATGCTGACCCAGAGGAGACCTACTACTAGCCACCTACCGTAAACAGTGAGCCGATGTAGCCTTTGCACTTGCTCATGGAAGGTTGGGTCGAGGTTCGCAGCTTCGGTTTCAGGCATCGTCGGCACGGCTGAATGTATCAATAGGCTCTCTCGCGGTTGCAGCAGGGGGCTTAGAGTGACCGATGCGCTCTCGCCACCAAGCGAGTAAGGGACTGGCGATGAAAATACTAGAATAAGCACCCATCGTGAACCCAATGATCAGAGTCAAGGAGAAGTTTCTCAGGCTTTCACCGCCAAATAGGAAGATGGAAAACAACGTTAGCAGCACGGTTAACGTCGTGTTAATTGATCGCGTTAGGGTCTGATTAACGGCATCATCCACAACCTGGTTAATGGAATTATCAGGATTTAGTTTGAGGATTTCCCGAATCCGGTCGTAGATCACCACAGTATCGGTGACTGAGAAGCCAGTAATCGTCAATAGAGCAACGATGAAAAGGCTATCCGCCTCAACACCTTGCACCAGACCCAATATTGAGAAAATACCCAGCGTAATTAAGAGATCGTGGAACAGGGCAATAATGGCGATAACAGCATAATCCCTCTGGAACCGCAGGCTCAGGTAGATGACAATGCCTGCGAAGGAGACAATTAGAGCCAGTAACCCAGAGGACAACAACTGGCGACCAATCGTGGGGCCAACAGTGTCAATCTGGGTGGCTTTAGGATTAAAGGTGCCAAGTTTTTGGCTCAAGGCTGTTTGCAACTTGGTGCGTTGATCTACATTTAATGTCTTTGTCCGCAGGGATATTGCCTGCTGGTTTTTGCCGACAATTTGGATGCTGCTGTTGCCCAGTCCCTGAGCGTCAATGACTTCCCGAACAGATGTAAGTTCAATCGGGCGATCGCAGTTTTGAGGTACTGTACAATCGCGTTCCAACTGTAGTCGGGTGCCACCAACAAAATCCAGACTGGGACGTAGCGGTGCGCCCAGCTGTTGCCAAGAAATCACCATCCCGATCAGGCCAATAATAATGATGGCAGCAGAAAGGGTCCACCACCAGCGTCGCTGTTTGATCACACTAAATTTCATCGTGCAGCCCCCGCCTGAGATTTCATTGAGGTTGGCAGATTGGGACAAAATAGTTCAGGCTTACGGAATCCTGGAAATCCTAATGCCACCAACAGCAGCGAGCGACTACAAGTTATAGCCGTAAACAAATTCACCCCCAGCCCTAGCGCCAGCGTCACAGCAAAGCCCCTAACTAGACCCGCTCCTAGCCAAAACAGCGCTGCACAGGCAATCAAGGTGGTCACATGAGAGTCTAAAATGCTCGACCAAGCTCGGTAGAACCCAGCCTCTACTGAACGATACAAGGTTTTGCCAGCTCGTAGTTCCTCACGGGTGCGCTCAAAAATCAGCACATTAGCATCAACCGCCATCCCAATGCTGAGGATGAATCCAGCAATGCCAGCCAGAGTTAAGGTAACGCCTAGCAAAACGAAGCTGGCGTATGTGAGCACAGCATATATCAGCAAAGCCACATCAGCAATCACACCGGGCAGTCGATAGTAGGCCACCATAAAAATCAAAACCAACACTATGCCACCGATACCGGCGTAGATGCTGCGTTGGATGCTGTCTTTGCCCAAGGTGGCACCAACTGTCCGGTTCTCTACGACTTCCACTGGTACGGGTAAAGATCCACCCCGCAGCTGAACTGCCAGATCATTTGCCCCTTGTGCCGTAAAGCGTCCAGTAATCACCGCTGCTCCCCCCGTAATGCCAGTTTGGGCATGTTCAGGCCCAACCGTGGGAGAACTAATTAGTGCATTGTCTAGGAAAATGCCAATAGTTCGTCCGGTCCCAGCGAGGTTCTTGGTCAGAGTAGCAAACAATTCACCGCCACGACTATCAAACCGGATGGCAACATTCCAGTTGTTGCTCACTTGAGTGGGTTCAACACCGGCATCTTTGAGGTATTTGCCGCTTAGTGGGGGGTTAGAGCTTTCAAACAGGTCAGCGATCGCTTTGTTACTCCGGTTTAGGGCGGCTTGATTTTTCTCAATTGCTGCCGTATCCCCAGTCTTTCTCAACTCCGCCTGCTTTGCTAGCAGTTCTTGTCGCACTTGTTGTTCAACCAGGAGTTGCGTTTCAGTACCTGGCTTTTGCTGGCGAAACTCCAGCACAGCTGTGCCGCCCAGCACCCGTTCTGCTTGCTGTGGGTCACTCACTCCTGGCAATTGAACCAAAAGCTGGTCTTTCCCCACCGTCTGCACCACTGGTTCAGACACGCCAAGGCCGTTAATTCGATTTTCTACTACCCTCTGAACCGCTACTAGCTCTTTCGAGGTGATTTCCTTAATTTCCTGTGTGGGCTTCACCTGAAGGGTCAGCTGTGAGCCTCCCTGCAGGTCTAATCCCAGGGAAATTGGAATTTTTTCAATCACCGTGATCGCGGCGATGAGAAGAACGAAGATCAAAACCAATAGCGATCGCTGTCTTTGCATACCATAACCCGCTGCCACAAATGCTATGTTGACACTCCCCCTGTTAGAAACCGGGGGATTCTTGGTTCGTTGACAATCCTTGCTGAAATAGGTTTACACCAATCCCAGTAGAGGGTTCGTCTCCCCAAGCGTTTAAAGCGTCTAGCGCCCAAGTTCCGACGTGCCCCGTCGTACTTAACCCACGTCTCTCGTATGATTAATGCTGCACTTTCGTCTCTATCTAACACACAGCCACACTTACAAATATGTGTTCTAGTACTGAGAGATTTTTTTACGAATGTGCCACATTTCACGCATTCTTGGCTGGAGCGGTTGTTGTGTTTAAAGTTCGGATAGCCTTTCTTGCCAGAAACTTTCTTCTTACAGTTATCATAGAATCTAGCAATGGCTGACCATGCTTTCTCTGCACTTGATTGCCTAGCCTGCGAGTTTAGTTCATCCGCAAATCGAAATTCTTTAGCCAACTTTGCACAAAATTTGTTTAAATCATATCTACCTACTCCCTGATTGTTCATCCAAAAACGTAAGCATTTATTTTTAAGAAACTGTCCAGTGCGAATTGCCTCATCAATGGCATCGTACTGTGACTGCTTACCCTCTATTTTGAATTCAAAAACAATCATTAGTAGCTACGACTCCTAATAATTTTAGGATATCATGGCTAACATAAAAATGTCAAATAAGCAGTTTAACGGGGAATTTCTTCCCCGTGTCGCCCTACATCCAATACTTAAAAGATGGTGGTTTTGGGCTGACCGAATTATTTTGGATAATCTGTTTTGAGCGGGTTTATGCACTCAAGCAGTCATGAGTCTCTGAATCAGTGCGCGGCTCCTCCTGACTCGGAGACTCCTGTTCTAGACGCGCAGGGCTACCATCTTCTGCACTGCTTCCACAATTTGCTCTGGTTGCACGATTGTCAATCGCTCCAGAGTGCCGTTGTAAGGAGTGGGAATATCTTGAGAAGACAACCGTAGCACTGGTGCATCTAGTTCATCAAACAATCGATCATTAATCGAGGCAGTTAATTCTGCGCCGATGCCACCAGTCTTCATGCACTCCTCAACGATGATCACCCGATGAGTTTTACGCACGGAAGCGCCGATGGTTTCAAAGTCCAGCGGCTTTAGAGATATAAGGTCAATCACCTCTGGGTCATAACCATCCTTTTCCAGCGTCTTCACCGCTTGCATTGCATGGTGACGCATCCGCGAGTAAGTTAGGATGGTGACATCTTCCCCTTGCCGTACCACTTCCGCTCGATCAAGTGGCACCAGGTACTCTTTTTCTGGCAGGTCTTCTTTTAAGTTGTAGAGCAGGACGTGTTCAAAAAATAGGACAGGGTTGTCGTCGCGGATGGCTGATTTTAGCAGCCCTTTAGCGTTGTAGGGTGTGGAGCAGGTTACAATCTTCAGACCGGGAACTGCCTGAAAGTATGCCTCTAGTCGCTGGGAGTGTTCTGCCCCCAGTTGCCGCCCCACACCACCAGGACCACGAATTACCATCGGAATTTTGAAGTTGCCGCCAGAGGTATAGCGCAGCATTCCAGCGTTGTTGGAGATTTGGTTGAAGGCGAGGAGCAAAAAGCCCATGTTCATGCCTTCGATAATCGGTCGCAAACCCGTCATCGCGGCTCCAACTGCCATTCCGGTAAAGCTATTTTCGGCAATGGGGGTGTCTAGTACCCGTAGTTCGCCATATTTTTTGTATAGGTCTTTCGTAACTTTATAAGAGCCACCATAGTGACCCACGTCTTCACCGAGGACAAATACAACTTCGTCACGAGCCATTTCTTCATCAATGGCTTCGCGCAGGGCGTTAAAGAATAGTGTTTCTGCCATTAGACTGTTGGGTGTGATTGCTTAACCTAGAATCTTAGCGTCTTGGGGCTGAAAATGCCGTGGACATTCACCCTAACCAACGGGCGGCATCTTTGGCATGATAGGTCAGAATCAAGTCAGCGCCAGCGCGTTTAAAGCCGGTCAAAGTTTCCATCACCACTCGCTCTTCGTCAATCCAGCCGTTGAGCGCAGCGGCCTTAATCATGCAATATTCCCCAGAGACGTTGTAGGCTGCAACTGGTAAGTTTGTTGCTTCCTTGACACGCCAGATGATGTCCATATATGCCAATGCTGGCTTCACCATCAGCATATCCGCCCCTTCGGCGATATCGAGTTCAATTTCTTTGAGGGCTTCACGGGCGTTGCCTGGGTCCATTTGGTAAGTGCGGCGATCGCCAAATTGCGGCGTTGACACAGCTGCATCACGGAAAGGACCATAGTAAGCCGAAGCATATTTAGCAGCATACGACAGAATCGGCGTGTCTTGGTATCCAGCCTCATCCAATCCCATCCGAATCGCCTGCACAAACCCATCCATCATCCCCGAAGGAGCGATGATATCCGCACCGGCTTTGGCTTGAGAAACCGCTGTTTTCTTCAGCAACTCCAGAGTCGGGTCATTCAATACCCGCCCAGTCAAGTCGCCAACTTCCAGATAGCCGCAGTGTCCATGACTGGTGTACTCACACAGACAAGTATCAGCAATTACAATCAAATCTGGCACCGACTCTTTTACAGCGGTGGCAGCTTTTTGGACAATGCCGCAATCGTGCCAGGCACCCGTTGCTTCTATATCTTTATCTTCAGGAATGCCAAACAGGATAATTCCGGGGATGCCTTGGTTGTATACTTCCTTAGCTTCTGCCACAATTTTGTCTACCGACAACTGGTAGACTCCAGGCATAGACTTAACTTCTTGAGCAATTCCCTCACCGGGTACGGCAAAGAGGGGGTAGATCAAGTCACTAGCTGTTAAAACAGTCTCACGCACCATTTGACGCAGCTGGGGATGGCTACGTAAGCGGCGAGGGCGATGAATTGGAAACATGGCGTTTGTTAAAAACAAAAAAATAACTGGGCGTCGGGCAAGCTTGGCCAACGGCTATTCTCACACCATGAAGTATATTACGCCTATGAGCTAAATCGTTGACTGCTTGGCCGCATATTTAATTTTTTAGTGAATGCACAAGAGCTTACAACAGGCGGAAAATGAAGGGGTAGCGGAAGGGCTGGTCAGGATCGCTAAGAATGGAAGTTATTGCCCAAATTGACAGTCCCCAATGGATAATAAAACCTATGGGTCCGAGTATGAACCACGCTAAACCAAAGGTTAAGAAACCCAGCACCCCAATAATGGTCCCATACAACCATACATTAAAATGGAAATTGATAGCTTCTTTGGCATTCTCCTTCACAAGGGGGTCATCAGAGACAAACAAGATGGCGATCGGTATCCCTACAGACACAACCGTAGTGCTAAAAAAAATCGCTCCATGACTCAGTATTGATAAAAGCTTGCGCTTGTCTTTGTCGTACATAAAACTATTTTCCTCCTCTAGTTAGGTCTGTTCTTTGCTCAGTACGGATGTAGAAGCTGGTTATAGATAATACCAGCATAGTTGAGTTAAATTTCGTTCAATTACTTTCTATCCTACAATTAGCCTCCATGATCTCCAACGACCTTCAGACAGAATTGCAAACAGCAGTTGAGCTTCGGCGCAACTTCGCGATCATTTCTCACCCGGATGCCGGTAAGACCACACTGACGGAAAAACTCTTGCTCTACGGGGGAGCAATTCATGAGGCTGGAGCAGTGAAGGCGCGACGGGCGCAGCGAAAGGCTACCTCGGACTGGATGGCAATGGAGCAACAGCGGGGAATTTCAATTACCTCGACGGTTTTGCAGTTTGAATATGAGCAATGTCAGATAAATTTGCTAGACACCCCTGGTCACCAGGACTTCAGTGAAGATACTTACCGTACCCTGGCGGCAGCTGATAACGCGGTGATGCTGATTGACGTAGCAAAAGGGTTGGAGCCGCAAACAAGAAAGCTGTTTGAAGTGTGTCGGATGCGATCGCTCCCCATCTTCACATTTGTGAACAAACTTGACCGTCCAGGCCGTGAACCGTTGGAGCTCCTAGACGAAATTGAAAAGGAACTGGGGTTACAGACATACGCGGTGAACTGGCCGATTGGTATGGGCGATCGCTTTAAAGGCGTATTTGACCGCCGCCACAAACAGATTCACCTGTTTGAGCGTAGCGCCCACGGTAGCCGGGAGGCAGTTGATACGGTAGTCGATCTGGGAGACCCTCGAATTGAACAGCTGTTGGATCAAGAGCTTTACTACCAACTCAAAAACGATTTAGACCTCCTGGAAGGACTCGGACCAGAACTGGACCCGGCTCTGGTTCACCAGGGCAAAATGACACCAGTGTTCTTTGGCAGCGCCATGACCAACTTTGGGGTAGAGCTATTCCTGAACTGCTTCCTCGACTACGCTCTCAAATCTGGTTCCCGTAACAGCAACATGGGAGAAATCCCACCCACTTACCCAGAATTTTCTGGCTTTGTGTTCAAACTTCAGGCCAACATGGACCCGAAGCACCGAGACCGAGTGGCGTTTGTCCGAGTCTGCAGCGGCAAGTTTGAAAAAGACATGACGGTGAATCATGCCCGCACTGGGAAATCTGTACGCCTATCGCGGCCTCAGAAATTATTTGCCCAAGATCGGGAATCGATTGACGTAGCTTATCCGGGCGATGTCATCGGTTTGAATAATCCGGGTGTGTTTGCGATTGGCGATACGATTTACACCGGGCAGAAGCTGGAGTACGAGGGCATTCCCTGTTTTTCGCCAGAACTATTTGCGTCTCTTAGAAACCCCAACCCCTCGAAGTTCAAGCAATTCCATAAGGGTGTTTCCGAGTTGCGGGAAGAGGGAGCGGTGCAAATCATGTACTCAGCTGATGAAGCCAAGCGCGACCCAATTCTAGCGGCAGTGGGTCAGCTGCAATTTGAAGTGGTGCAGTTCCGCTTACAGAATGAGTATGGGGTTGAAACCCAGCTGGAGTTGTTGCCCTATACAGTCGCGCGTTGGGTGGCGGGAGGCTGGGAGGCGTTGTCAAAGGTCGGTCGTTTATTCAACACAGTCACAGTGAAGGACAGCTGGGGAAGACCGGTGCTACTGTTTCGCAATGAATGGAATTGCCAGCAAGTCCTCTCAGACCATCCAGAGCTGAAATTGAATGCGATCGCGCCTGTAGGTTCTGGTCAAGAACCAGGAGTTTGAGCAGTGCAGAGCAGTCCTTTGATTGGCGTCAGGCAGGACGGGCGAAGCGGTGGCCACCTCTAAACACGGTTAACTTAATACCGTTTTGGCTGCTACAGCTCGGTACTGCTACGCTGCTGTTTTGGGTAATTTGTGAACTGGTCAAGTTCGCAATGGCCTTCACAAATGATCTTTTAGTCAAGCTGCCTTACCTGGAGCCGTTTCAACCCTTCTACAACGATCCAACGCAGTCCCTACTGCTCGCGCTCTTGGTGGCGCTCAGCCTGTCTCCCTGGTTGCTGGAGGGACTGCTGAAGCTGTTTTATGGTTTCCAACCACTGTCAATTGACGCGCTCTCCACCCACAGTCCAGAGGCAATGCGGGTGCTGCAACGCTATTGCCGAAAACGTGGTTGGCCATTACCCCAGCTGGGTATCCTACCCACAACTGCACCTGTGGCACTGACTTATGGAAATCTACCGCGCAATGCCCGCATTGTGGTCAGTCAGGGACTATTGGATCAGCTGGCAGATGATGAAATCGCCACAATCTATGGCGGCTGTTTGGGGCATATTGCTCACTGGGATTTTGTTGTCATGTCCCTGGTCATTGTTGTCACCCAGTTGCCCTACACAGTCTATCGGCAAGTATCCCAGTGGGGAGACCGGAGATCAAATCCAATTCTCCAGGGCGGGGCAGCAGCGATCGCTACCTTAGCCTACGGAGTCTGGTGGTTACTGGGCGTGCCTGCTCTGTGGTTGTCGCAACTGCGGATTTACTACAGCGATCGCTTCGCAGCCGAAATCACCGGCAATCCTAATGGTCTCACCCGTGCCTTACTCAAAATTGCCCAAGGCATTGCCGCTGATGTCCAGCAACAGGGAAAAACTAGCTGGCTGTTGTCAAGCTTGAATCTGCTGGCACCAGTAAGCCACCAGCAAGCGATTAGCCTGGGCAGCTTGCACTCATGCAACCAGCTTGAATTGGTTCTTAAGTGGGACTATTTGAATCCCTATCGCCACTGGCTAATTATTAACAATACGCATCCCTTAATCGGCGATCGCCTCCAACGCCTCGCCCTAATAGCCCGCCACTGGCATCTAGAAACAGAACTAAATTTTCTCCCCCTCTCCCCTTTTCTCCCTCTGCAATCTTTTTTCTTACAAGGCGCTCCCTTCTTTGGCATTGCGCTCTCGTTCGCCTTTGGGGGTCTGCTCTGGCTGATTTGGCAGATAGGCTTCATGCTGGAGTTTTGGCAACTCAAGTGGATATACGACGATTGGTCGTTCATTAAAGGTTGCCTCACAATTGGCTTTGGCATCGGCAGCTTGGGGCGGATTAATTCTTTGTTTCCAGATCTCAAACCTTCGATGCCAACCAACCCCAGCCTACCGCACCTCCTGGCTAACCCCACTGCCTTACCCATTGATAGCCAGCCCGTCCGTCTACAAGGCAAGCTCTTGGGTCATCGCGGCATCAGCAACTGGCTGGGGCAAGACTTGATTCTGCACTCTCCCACAGGTTTGGTCAAATTACACCACGAATCTTTCCTGGGGCCTATTGGTAGTCTCTTGTTTAGTCACTCACCCCGTCCCAGTGAACTGGTAGGCCGAGAGATCATTGCTACCGGCTGGTTCCGTCGTGGTGCCACGGCTTGGATCGACATTGACAAGTTACAAACTCAGGGTGGCACAACCAGTCGCAGTGGTCACCCGGTTTGGTCTACCCTTTTAGCAAGTGCAGCAGCTATTTGCGGAGCCTACATCATCTGGCAAGGCGGATGATGGAGGGGGGGGAGG
>CAXUIG010000227.1:0-10761 GCA_964250845.1 uncultured bacterium
AAATTGTCGGTACAGGGGACTTCAATAGCGATGGTAAGTCCGACCTGGTATGGCGTCATCAGCCTACGGGCCATACCCTGATCTGGCTGATGAACGGCACCACTGTTGTCTCATCATTGAACACGACTCCAGTTCCAGGTGCCAACTGGCAAATCCGTGGCCCGCGCTGAAGCCTACACCCTACACCCGCTTTCTGGAGCGCACTGACTTTTCTCTAACTTTTTAATGATTTTACTCTGATTTTTACCGATTGTCAAAGTTTTTATGGGTAGGTAACCTTTTATAAAAGCGCCTTCCATAGATAGAGGTAAAAGTATCAAACTAGATTTAGAACGTAGTCCACGATTGGGTAAGTTCACACTCTTCAGGTTTTCAGTCAACTAAATAACGGTTCATAGGTTCCATTTTTGCTATGAATGCAATTTTGGTCAAATTGGTGTCGCCGCCCAAGGTATCCAAAATATTTCAGAACTGTTGCTACCAGTTGAACTCGTAAATTTCCATAAAAAGGCAAAGGCATTGTTATGATTTCTGCTAATACCCGGCTTCGGAGACTCTTTAGTCTTCTGTTTCTACTGAGCCTTGGTATAGTACTATTGCTTGGCAGCTTTTCTGGAGTGGAGGCTGAGCCACCGCAGAGTCTTAAGCTTAGTGAAAGTGTGCTAGCGCAAATTGCCTCCTTACACAATGAGAAGCTATCGCGCTCACATACTCAACGCCAGATAGATTCTCAACTTCTATACGAGTTTAAGAAAAACATTGGGCTCGCCCAGGGTGTTTCTACATTTAAAACAGGGGTTGAAATCGATCCTAATGGCGGAGTATTGGTTGATATGCAAGCCAGGATCACGGATGGACTACGTGAAAAGATTGAGCGGTCGGGCGGAAAAATCATCAACAGTTTTTCCGAGTACAATACGCTCCGGGCTAGGATACCTCTTAGCGAGATAGAGAATTTGGCGAGTCTGGATGATATCAACTTTATTCAACCAGCTCTCAAAGCCAACAGATCTGTTGGGATTTTTAAATCGCAAGGAGATGTAACTCATAGTGCTGATAAAGGCCGCAGTAAATTTGGTGTCAATGGTACAGGTGCAAAGGTTGGCGTCCTGTCAAGCAGCTACAACTGCCTGGGTGGCGCAACCACAGACATAAGCAATGGGAAATTGCCGTCAAATGGGGTGACCGTTTTGCAAGAATTGAACGATCCCAAAGTTGGTGAATCCTGTAATAGTCCTGATGGTGATGATGAAGGGCGGGCTATGCTACAGATTATCCATGATCTGGCTCCTGGGGCAACACTCTACTTCGCCACAGCCGCAGGAAACCCGGCCAATTTCGCCAACAACATTCGTCAACTGCGTGCCGCTGGCTGTGATGTGATCGTAGATGATGCCGAGTATGTTAACGAATCGCCCTTTCAAGATGGCATCATTGCTCAGGCAGTCAACGAGGTGGTTGCTAATGGGGTCACCTATTTTTCCGCAGCAGGTAATTCGGGGAGTTTCGACCACAAGACCTCTAGCACATGGGAAGGCGATTTCGTTAATTCAGGCCAAACCATGAGCATATTCGGGCTGCGTTTAGGAGCTTTGCATAATTTTGGCAGCAGTACCAAAAACACAATTATCCCAGGGGTGGGTGGTAACGCTCCTGATCAAGTCAACTTGTTTTGGTCTGATCCCTTGGCTGCTTCATCCAACGACTACGACCTCTACATATTTAATGCTCAAGGAACCAGAGTTTTGGGATATTCCAACAACCTCCAGAATGGCTCCCAAGACCCCTATGAACACATAGATGGAGTCCCGGTCAACGCAATGGTTGCGATAGTTTTGTCCAAGGGTAATCCCCGTTACCTCCATATCGAGGTTGGGGGACTAGGGTTAGCTACCAGTACACCCGGAAGCATAAAGGGCCATGCAGCAGCTGCTGGTGCGTTAGGAGTAGGGGCGGTAGATGTTAGGACGACTTCCCCTTTCCCCTCCCCTTTCAGTGGAGGGTCTGCCAACCCGGTAGAACCTTTCAGTTCTGATGGGCCACGGCGCATGTTTTACAATGCTGACGGCACTCCTATAACCCCAGGTAATTTCCTGTCTACGGGAGGGACAGTGCGTCAAAAGCCAGACATCGCCGCCGCCGATGGGGTAGCCACCACGTTTGCTACCAATACTGGTCTGAATCCCTTCTACGGGACTTCTGCTGCTGCCCCGCACGCCGCAGCTATTGCCGCACTGATGAAGTCCTCCAACCCTGCTCTGAAACCGGCGCAAATTCGCACTGCACTGACCAGCGCTGCTGTAGACATCGAGTCGCCTGGCGTAGACCGGGATTCAGGTTGGGGTATTGTTATGGCCTTACAGGCCCTGCAATCTGTCCATCATTGATAAGCTGCTCAGCATACAAGAAAAGCATCTCCCCCTCCCCCCCTCAAGGCATTCAAAAACATGCAATTTTTCTATTTTGTCTCCATCCAATTCTGTCCTGCACGGACATCAACTACCAGTGGGACACTCAGTTGGAGAGCGGTTTCCATCGTGGAGCGGATTTGAGGCTGTAGCTCTTCCCACTCACCTGGGGGGACTTCAAACACCAGTTCATCGTGAACTTGCAATAACAAACGCGCTTGGTAATTCTGCAAAACTTCGTGCAGTCTCACCATCGCAATTTTGATAATATCGGCGCTGGAACCTTGAATCGGGGCATTGGCAGCTGCCCGTAGCAGCCCAGCATCGTATGCACTCAGCCCACGAAGTTCATCAAGGTTAATTTCTTCGGGTTTGCAGTTTCGCAGCTGGCGGAGGCGATCGCTCGTGAAATTAAAATAGCGGCGACGTCCTAAAATTGTTTGGACATAACCTTGGGCGATCGCTTCTTGTTGCATCCGTTGCAAATATGCAAACACTTTCGGATACCGCTGGTTGAACCGCTCGATAAACACCTTGGCATCTTTTGCCTTCACCCCTGTTTCCCGCGCAAACCGCTGAGCCCCCATGCCGTAAATTACGCCAAAGTTGATAGTTTTCCCCAACCGCCGCTCATCTGCCGTCACATTTTCCTTTTCAAACAGCAGGCGAGCCGTTACGGTGTGAACGTCCTCATTTCCCTGGTACGCCTCAACCAACACCGGTTCCTGAGTCAGATCAGCCAAAATCCGTAACTCAATTTGCGAATAGTCAGCTGCTACCATCAGCCAGCCCGGTTCTGGGACAAACCCCTTACGAATCTCTCGACTAAAAGCCGTGCGGATAGGAATATTCTGCAAATTCGGATTAGAAGAAGACAACCGACCAGTGGATGTGACAGTCTGATTAAAATCCGTATGCACCCGCTGAGTATCTGGACGCACCAGCGCCGGTAGCGCATCTACATAGGTAGACTTCAACTTAGACAGGGTGCGGTACTCCAGAATTTCATCAACTAGCGCGTGGTCTCCTTGCAGCTTTTCCAGCGTCGCCGCGTCGGTAGAATAACCTGTCTGGATTTTGCGAGACTTCTTGCGGTCTAACTTGAACTTGTCAAACAACAGCTGGCTCAACTTTTTGGGTGAACCTAAGTTGAACTTCTCCCCAGCTGCTTCGTAGGCTCTCTCCTCAATCGCCGCTAAGTCCTGTTCCAACTGTTGCGAGAGTTGGTGGAGATATGCTTTGTCAATACGGATGCCGTCGTATTCCATCTCGGCTAGCACTGGCTCCAGCGGCTGTTCTACTTCCAATAACAGCTTGTGCAAAGCTGGAACCTTGTCCAGTTCTGCCCTTAGCTTCGGCACCAGCCCGAAGGTGGCATAAACATCCATGCCGCAGTAATCCGCTACAGTGGGAATGTCTAAGTCTGCGATCGTTTTGCCTTTGGGTACTAAATCTATGTAACTTTTGGCAGTTAGCCCCAAGTATCTCTGAGCCAGTTCACTGAGATTGTGGCTGCTATCTGGATTCAAGACATAACTAGCCAGCATGGAATCAAACACCACCCCAGCCAGCTTAACTCCCTGACAGCGCAGAACTAAGCGGTCAAATTTGGCATTCTGCAATGCCTTGGGATAGTCAGCACTTTCTAGAATCGGGCGCAGGGAGTCTAAGACCGTGTCTATATCCAGGTTGCCCCCAGCGGTGTGACCAAGGGGAATATATGCCACTTCCACTTTGCTCGTGCCCCAGCAGCAGCCAATCCCTACCAGTTGGGCATCCCGTGGCTCTAAGTCTGTGGTTTCGGTGTCCCAAGCGACTGGTGCATCTGGATCGGTGCTGCCTTGCAGCTGTTTCACCAACTCTGTCAGTTTGGCTGGAGTATCAATAATGCGGGGTGTAATTGGGCAGAGTGTTTGCCGCTGGTCAGCTTCTGTATCGGCAGCACTGAAAAACCAGAGGTCGTCGTCAGGGGTGAGAGGGTGAGGGGTGGGGGCCCGGCTTGGCCCGGGGGGGGGGCCCCCCGGGGGCGGCCCCGGGGGGGGGGTGCGCGGGGGCGGGGGTGAATGTCTCCCTTGCTCCCCCTCTCCCTTGCTCCCCCTCTCCTCAGCTACACCCCCAAACCGCTGCTGGAGTTGAGTGATTTTGCCTAAAAACGACTTGAACTCTAGCTTTTCCAGAATCGGTTCTAGAACGGTGCGGTCAAATCCCTTGAGTTTGCAGTCTTCTAGATCAATGGACAAGGGAACATCGAGTACCAGAGTTGCCATATACTGGGAGTGGTAGGCTGCATCTTTCCCCTCTTCCAGCTTTTTCTTGGTAGCTCCCTTGATTTGATCGAGAGAGGCATAAATCTGGTCGAGGGTGCCGTAGGATTTGAGCAGCTGCACTGCTGTCTTCTCGCCAATTCCCCTCACACCGGGGATATTATCAGACTTATCCCCACACAGAGCTTTGTAATCGACCACTTGGGACGGTAATATTCCCAGTTTCTCTTTTACCTGCTCTGACCCAAACTCCGTGGGACCGGTGCCGCCTTGCTGGATAAAAATGCTACTGAGATACAGAACCTTAATTCCCCTTTCTGGGTCAATCAGTTGAAATAAATCGCGATCGCCAGTGAGGATTTTGACTTGGTATCCTGCGGCACTCGCCCGTTGTGCCATAGTTGCCAAGACATCATCTGCCTCGTACCCCGGAGCCGTCATAATCTCCAGATTGAAGGCATTTAGCAACTCGTGAAGATTTTTCAGGTCGGGAACGAAGTCTTCCGGTGTACCTGGACGGTCAGCTTTATAGGTATCGTCGGCTTCGTGGCGAAACGTGGGCAAGCCCAAATCAAATGCGATCGCCATTGATTCAGGCTGCTCGCTTGCCATCACTTCCAACAGTGAGTTGAGGAAGCCAAAACATACACTCGTGGGAATCCCGGTATTTGTCCGCAGCCCTCCGTTGCGGCGAAAGGCGAAATAAGAGCGAAAGGCCAGGGAGTGTCCATCAACCAAGATGAACGTGGGGCGCGTCTCGGCTGAGGAATCGGACGCCGACAGGTTAGAGGCAGAGAAAGCTTGGGACATAGTCCTATTCTAGCTAGCCAAAGTTACAAGCTCCAACTGTCGGTGACACAACCGCTCAACTTCCCGCTTTCTTGTGTCTGTAGCAGGAATTTTTGGTGGCTGATATTAGTTCACCCAAACTATGCTACACAGTGAGCATTTTTTTGCATTCGAACACCATTCCCTTGTCAGCACTTTTTGACCAATTTCTACTTTATACATATAATTAAATTTTGGCTAGAAAAATGATTTAAAGCCAGTTGTGCAGATCATAAATTTTATTAAGTAAATGCTATTTACCAACTTTTCAGCAGCTTGTTTTTGGATATATCTAACTTTTACATACTATAAAAAAATACATTTTCTGACATTTTTAGATGTTTTTGTTTACAATAATCTAAGGTGTAATTAATCACTTTTGTTCGCCTGCATCGTCAAAGGAAATCGAGTTCTCATGTCAGCGCCTATGTTGCCATTGAAAAACCCAATTGAGCAGACTGACCCGCCCTTGTCGCCGCGACAGACGATGCCGACGATGTATGACCTGCCGAGCGTTGCACCCGGAGGACTCTGGCTTGCCCGATGAATTTCATATATGGCAACCACAACTCCTAAGTATGGCATGCCAGCCACCGACCTACCCACCAGAGCAGGTGTTCGTTGCCAGCGACTTGAACCTTTACTACGACCCTAACCACCCGCAATGGCACAAACGTCCTGATTGGTTTGTCGTCGCGGGGGTGCCCCGCTTGTATGACCACAAAGAACTGCGTCTCTCGTATGTGATGTGGCAAGAGGGAGTCAGACCGCTAGTAGTCGTAGAACTGCTCTCCCCCAGCACCCGGAACGAAGACTTGGGCAATACCGCACAGCAGCCAAATAGCCCACCTACCAAGTGGCAGGTGTACGAGCGCATTCTGGGTGTGCCTTACTATATTTTGTTTGACCGCTACACTGACGAGTTAAAAGCCTTTCAGTTAGTTGCAAATCAATACGAAGAAATAGTCCTAGCAGAGCCGAGAATCTGGGTACCGGAGTTGAAATTAGGGTTGGGATTGTGGCAGGGCGAATACCGTGGCATCCCCCGGCTGTGGCTGCGGTGGTACGACGAGCTTTCTCGAGTGGGTGCTGACAGAGGCCCAACAAGAGCGACAACGGGCGGAGCAATCTGAGCAGCGGGTAGCAATTGAGCGACAGCGGGCAGAAATTGAGCGGCAGCGGGCAGAACAATCTGAGCAGCGGGTAGAAATTGAGCGGCAGCGGGCAGAACTTGCCCAGCAGCAGCTTGAGATTGAGCGACGTCAAACAGAGGAACTCATTGCCCGATTACGAGAGAGAGGAATTGACCCTAATTCCTTGTAACAATGCCTTGCTCGACTGATTCTGATCTTTCTCTCCTTTTTCGCTGCGCTCACCGACGTAAACTCCGATGAATTTATTCAGGTGGTCGAGGATTTGCTTGACACCCATCCAGATTATCAACGATAATGGGAGATTGGCTGTCTAATTCCTGCTCGGATCAGGTAGACACATCACAAAAGCTGGAACTGTTCTCAACCAAGACGTCTACCAGCTACCTGTACGGCAAATCTAATCACCATCCCATGACCTACGCAATCATTGAAACCGGCGGCAAGCAAATAAAAGTCGAACCAGGCCGCTTTTACGATATTGAACTTCTTACTGCTGAACCCGACCAGACAGTCACCCTAGAAACCGTCTTGCTAGTGCAGCACAACGGCGACGTCACCATCGGTCAGCCATTTGTTGAGGGTGCAACAGTAGAGGGCACGGTGATGCGACACCTGCGAGGTCGCAAAATCATCGTCTACAAGATGCGCCCCAAAAAGAAAACCCGCAAGAAGCGGGGGCATCGTCAGGAAATCACCCGACTGATGATTAACTCCATCAACCTCAATGGTTCAGTGTTAACCTCTGAAGAGGCTACAACTGCTCAGGATCAAGAGTCAACTGCCTTCTCGGTTTCTGATCAACCGGCGGCCCAAGTCCCATCTGAGGTAGCTGAGACTACTGAGGAACCAGCGGTGGAAGTGGTGGTTGAGACTACTGAGGAACAGGTGGCCCAAGTCGCGGCTGAAGTTGCTGCCCAAGTGGCGGCTGAAGTGGCGGCTGAAGTGGCGGCTGAAGTGGTAGCTGGAATTACTCCTGAGGATGCTGCTGAAATAGCTGCTGAAATAGTTGCTGAAATAGTTGCTGAGAATGCTGCCCAACCGGGTGCTGAGGTGGCGGCGGAAGTAGCAGCGGAAGTAGCGGCGGAAGTAGCGGCGGAAGTGGCTGAGAATGCTGCCCAAGCGGATGGTGAACCACAATAAAAGTTATATACATTAGAGGAAATCATGGCTCATAAAAAAGGAACCGGTAGTACTCGCAACGGTCGTGACTCGAATGCCCAGCGTCTTGGTGTCAAACGTTACGGTGGTCAGGCTGTTCGGGCAGGCAACATTCTTGTCCGTCAGCGCGGGACCAAGTTTCACCCGGGCAAAAATGTTGGTCGTGGGAGTGACGATACCCTGTTTGCCCTAATCGACGGTGTGGTGACATTCGAAAGAAAGGGTAAAGACCGCAAGCAGGTGAGCGTCTACGCAGCCCCAGCCGCAGATGTGGCGGATATTGTTGCTACTCCGGTTGCGTAAAACTGCAACCGGAGCGCTTGATCGCACTGCCTCCTATTGTTCAAAAAGGCTACTCGCCAAATGTAGTAGCCTTTTTGATTGCAGGTGAGCACCGTCAAATTAGGCTGTGGGCTGAAATTAGCGTGTGGGCTACCCCACCCAGCCCTAAGCCAGCCAAGGATACCATAGATAAAATCCAAAAGGATTGCCATTGAGTAAACCTAGCTGTTTGAAGGTCTAGCCGCGCTAATGACTCGGCTGACATCACAATTAAGACATTGGCAAACGTAGGAAGCCAGCAAATGATGAAGACGCTCAAGAAAGCAGCTATGCTCACAACCAGGAAAGCCCTGGCATCAGATTTCAGCGTAAATGCAATAATATCTGTAACGACCGGCAACGCGGATGTTAAAGCTCCAGCTATCAGCAAGGCACCAACCCCAGGTACAATCCAAATAGCCCAGGGGCCATGAACAGCAGATAACAGCCAGCCCAAGATATTATACGTAACTAGCAGTAGCGTCAGGGAGACCCAGGGAATTTTTTTTGAAGTTAACATTCATTGATATTGCCAGTCTTAATGGTGTATTCTTTAAGACTACTCTAGCGTTTAAGTGCTGGTAGACAGGTGGCTTGGTTTTTCGAGTTAGTAGCTCTACAAAACTATAAAAATCAAAGTTCTGATATATGTTATTAAACATTTGTAATACTGAGAAAGGCCCTTTTCCAGTGTCACGTATTATTAGGGAATCTTCATGAAGCAACTTGTTATAGCCGAGCGCTTATGCCTCGTTGGTCATATCTTGTCAAAGGCTTTTGGACTGGCAGGGTTGCTGCTAATCGTACCTCATGCCGATATGATTTTGAATTTGGCGGCGGCTGGACAAACCGTCGTCCAGCAGAGTATGGAAAAATCAATGGCTGGGGGTGGAGTAGTTGATATCCTGTTTGGAACAGCAGCCGTCTCTATTTATGCTTTCCGGACGTTGGGGCTGAGGTCAACGCTGGCGTTTATGCTGCCAGCTGTGTTGATCTCGCTAGGAAGTGAATTACTAGGAACCAGTACCGGCTTTCCATTTGGTGACTATAGCTATCTGAGTGGCTTGGGATATAAAATTGCTGGGCTAGTCCCTTTTACAATTCCCTTGTCCTGGTTCTATATGGGGTTGGCTTCCTACTTAATCACTCGTGTAGGTCTGGACGTGGAGCAAAAGCCCAGCTGGTTTCGCCACGTAGGTGCTATACTGCTTGGTGCTCTGCTGTTCACATCCTGGGATTTGGTGCTTGAGCCAGCCATGAGTCAGACCACTTTTCCGTTTTGGTATTGGGAACAACCGGGTGCCTTTTTTGGAACGCCCTACAAAAACTATGCCGGTTGGTTTGGCACTAGCGCCCTGTTTATGAGCGTGGCAGCCCTGTTGTGGAGAAAGACACCGCTGAAATTGGAGCGATCGCAATTGAGTCTGCCCTTAGTCGTTTATTTGACTAACTTTGCTTTTGGAGCAGTGATAAGTTTGGCATCTGGGTTTTCGCTCCCAGTATTGCTGGGCTTATTAACGGGCGTAGCTCCGGTTCTAGCCCTGTGGTGGATGGCACAACCAAGAGCGGATATCGTTGCGATTGAGCCAGTCCCGGAAATCCCGGTGGCTTCTGTCGAAGTGGTCTTGAAGTAATCTGGATTGGTTGCGATCGTGTATGACTGGCTCACACTACAAGGCGCACTCTCACTGGGACTGCTACTTATTCAAGTACCGGCAACGGCGATTCTGCTGTCGCGACTGCTAAAAGGACCCAGCCGCCATCCTCCGATTGAACCTCGCTGGGCTACACCAGAGATGTTGGGTACTGTCAGTGTTGTGGTTCCCACTCTGAACGAGGCTGAGCGGATTGGTCCGTGTCTTTTAGGGTTAAGTCGGCAAAGCTATGAAGTCCGGGAAGTTGTTGTCGTAGACAGCAACTCTCAGGACGGGACGCCCGAGTTGGTGAAGGCGACTCAACAAAAAGACCCGCGCTTTCGTCTGATGACGGATGACCCCTTACCACCTGGGTGGGTGGGGCGTCCTTGGGCTTTGCATAACGGCTTTTTACAAAGTTCTGATCGCAGTGAGTGGATTCTAGGGATGGATGCTGATACCGAGCCTAATCCCGGTTT
This sequence comes from uncultured bacterium, assembly GCA_964250845.1. Taxonomy (GTDB): domain Bacteria; phylum Cyanobacteriota; class Cyanobacteriia; order Cyanobacteriales; family Chroococcidiopsidaceae; genus CAXUIG01. The sequence goes on from CAXUIG010000227.1 coordinate 10,247, forward strand.
GGTTGCCGGATTGGTGAGGACAGCACTGGCCCAAGGATATGATCTGGTGTCTCTCTCGCCTCAGTTCATCCTCAAGTATCCAGGCGAGTGCTGGTTGCAACCGGCGCTATTGATGACTCTCCTGTATCGATTTGACCCAGCTGGGATAAATACTGAGGTCGCTGAACGGGTGATGGCGAATGGGCAGTGTTTTTTGTGCCGCCGCTCTGTGTTAGCCCAGATGGATGGCTATACCAGTGCGCGCAGTTCTTTTTGTGATGATGTTACCTTGGCACGGAATGTCGCCGCTCTTGGCTTCAAGGTGGGCTTTTTGGATGGTGCGAAGGTGCTGAAGGTGCGGATGTATGAGGGAGCAGCCCAAACTTGGAAGGAGTGGGGGCGATCGCTTGATCTCAAAAACGCCTCCTCTACCGCCCAACTGTGGGGTGATTTGTGGCTGTTGCTGGCAGTTCAAGGTCTACCCTTGCTAGTAGTACTCAGTTTCCTCTTTCTTTCACCCCCTCACCCCTTCACCC
>CAXUIG010000228.1:0-10741 GCA_964250845.1 uncultured bacterium
GGGGAGAGGGGGGGACATACCTTCCCCTTGTCCCCTTGTCTCCTTGTCCCCTTCTAGGGGCAATTTGAGCCAAAAGATTTTCTACATACTGCGATACGAGTCGATCTTCCCCCCGGCTAAGTAATTCTGCACAGTGGCGGATATAATAGTTACGAGTATCAGGGTTATCAATTAGCTTCAGTAATTTTACCAATTGCTGAGAAACTTGCTGAAACTGATTAGCTTGTTTCAGGTCTCGATCCGCCACAATTTGCTGAATCTGCCAATCTAGCCACAGAGGAGCGTTTGCCAGCAGTTCTCGATATTGCAAGTCGGCGTCGCTCTTAGCCAAGAGATATTCATCAGCGTCTTTGCCTTCGGGTAGGTTGAGAATCCGTAGCTGGATTTCGCCTCGATAGGCAAGGTTGGCAATTTCCCCGATCGCGCGAACAGAAGCCTGGATTCCAGCTGCATCGGCATCAAAGTTGAGTACCAGTTGTTTGGATTCGGTATAGCGCAACAACTGCCGTACTTGGTCTAAGCTGAGGGCGGTGCCAAGGGAGGCGACTACGTTAATAATACCGGCGGCATGGAGGGCGATCGCATCAAAATATCCCTCCACCACCACAGCTTGATCGAGTTGGGAAATGGCAGCACGGGCTTTATCGAGGGCAAATAGGGTTTTGCCTTTACTAAATAGCTCCGTTTCAGGCGAATTCAGATACTTAGGTTGCTCGTCGCCCAGAGTTCTGCCGCCAAAGCCAATTACCCGCCCCTGGATGTCGTGGATGGGAATCATCAAGCGATCGCGGAATCGATCGTAATAACCATCCCCGGATTTTCGCGGCAGAATCAACCCCGCCTGTTCCACCAGTTGCACTGGCTGGCGTTTGTCTTCCACTAAGTAGCGGTAGAGGGTTTCCCACCCAACCGGAGCATAGCCCAGCCCAAACTGCTGAATTGTTTCAGAGCGCAAGCGTCGAACGGATTGCAAATACTCCCTCGCCACCTGCCCCAGAGATTGCCGCAGAGCGTGCTGATAAAACTGCGCCGCGATCGCCATAATTTCATACAGTTGTTCACGCAGGGAGAGGTGGCGTTGCAATTCTTGCCGCTGTTCTGGCGACTGAGTTTGCACCGGCACCTGATAGCGTTCACACAGCTCCAGCACCACCTCACTGAAAGGGCGCTTCCCCACCTCCATCATGAACTTAATCGCATTTCCTCCAGCACCGCAGCCAAAGCAGTAGTACATTTGCTTGGCTTGGTTGACACTGAAACTGGGGGTTTTTTCATTGTGGAAGGGACACAAGCCCACAAATTCTTTCCCACGCTTGCGTAATACAACGTGTTCCGAGATCACATCCACTATGTCTGCTCGTTGATTGACTTGCTCAATCGTGTCTGGGTGGAGGCGAGGAATTTGCAACATTCAAGGCACGTCCGATGTATTCGCTCAGGCAGTAAAAATCACTAGAACTTTATTGAATCAAGTAGGTGTGCCAGCTTGGAGCACGATCTTTGGTGGTGGACTGGGGAAGAGCCAGACGCCAGGTTTTGCCTTCTTTCTGGCGTTGCAAGTAGATATCAAAGGGGTTTTGCTGTTGACTCACCCGTCTAGATGGTAGCTTAATTGTGAGATCGTAGGTGCCTCTGACTCGGTAGGCTGGTAAATCTTGAATGACTTGGGGTTTCTGTTCAGTTATCACCAGCTGATTAACTTCAAACCTGGGAAGCTGGGGGCGTCCAGACTGGTGTAGTTGCTGGCTGAGCTGGAGCGCGAGCACTTCGTTAACTTTTATTAACCCACGTTGCACCACCTGGCTACTTGGTTCGAGTCCACCAGTGCCACAAGCTGTCAGTAGCCCCAGCAAAATGGCTGTCAAAATTAGCCGCATCTTGCTTAAACTGCGTCGTTTCCATCGTCACTCTGGAAAGGTTTTTCGCCAATTCCTAGCTGCTTACGACTGCGTTTCAACTGTTTCCAGAGAGTCTTAATTTGTTCATAAGCAGCTTCTGGAGAGAGCTTCCCAGCTGTTTCCAGGTTGCATGTGTAGCTGACACGCTGGGCAAATTCCTGCAAATTCGCATCGAAGACCAAGTTTTCTGGCTTGAATTCGCCGTAGTAGCGACTGCGAGGATACAGAAATTCCGACTTATCTGCCATCGCTCTCTCCTTAATCGTGTGTCTAAAAAGCGTATTATGATTGAGTTTTGAAAAAATGACCGACAAGACTGCTGAAGTTCTCTCTCAATTGCCACAGCCGGTTTTCTCATTATACCTTTTTATATTCTGTGGGGCTGAATATCGCTAAGCTTTTGCCTTAAATTAGGGGCGATCGCTTCTAGAATGTGCTGTAGAGCGCCTTATTCACCACCCAGACGCTTTCTCACTTGCTGGGTATAAGTTTAACAACCATCGCTTTGTCGGTTACATTCAGACTAATCGTGTTGTTGTTGATAGTGGTGGCGGTAGAAGACATGTTGCCAGAGTCATTCAGATAGTAGACGCGGGCGCTGCTAATAGGTGTGTTTAACGTCACTGTCGTCGGCATCGCTGGCGGTTTGACCTCCCGCGTTGGGGTGCTGCTGATGTCAGCATCGGAGATCTCATGCCATATCACCAAGTAAAACGTGCCGTCTCGCTTTTGCAGCAACAGACTATGCACATACTGCGTCAGATTATACCCCGGCGGCGGTGTGACGGTGAGGGTGTAGTCCAACGAGCCCAATGTGAAACTAGAACCAGGATCTTTGAGTAACCTGATTAGGCTCTTCAGAGCATTGTAGGCTGGCTTCGGGGTGAGGTCATTATGCAGCAGACCATAGTTGGCTTCAGGATTGCCTTTGTCGTTATACTCATCGACGAACTCATACGAGAAGGTACGGGCGATGTTGAGGCGGAAGTACTCCAGGAAAATTCTGGGCATGTATTTGCCCTGAACCCGCTCGGAAATTGCTGTTCTGGACAATACAGCGGTGTTGTAGCCGGTTTCTGTCGCCACCATCGGCTTGGAGCCAAACGGCGGCGCGTACACGTCGAAGGCATAGCGATATTCGTCGATGTTGACAGCAGGGAAGTCGCCGTACCAGTAGTACTTGGAGATCGTGTCGTAGTTGAAGGGGTAGCTGAACGGGTTGCCGCCGCTGGGATAGGGGTGGAAGTTACCTTCGTCAACAACGCCGCTCAGGTCGCCTAGTGGCGATTTGTTACCGTAATCGTAGGTCAATCCCAGCGAGGGGCCGATCACATTAACATTAGCTGTAGCCGGATCATTCTTCAGAGCACTCCAAGTATCCTGAGTGAAGCTGTCTGCGTAATTTACCCAGTACAATGGCGAGTTCGGGTCGTTGCTGACTGGGGTGGTGTCCGTAGGATGCCAATAGTAATTGTTGTAGTTAATGTCAATCTCGTTGAGAATTTCCACGCTTGTAATCACATTGGTTCCGACAAGCTTTACAAAGTCGACGACATTATAACCAGGGTTATTGCTCGCGGGGGGGTTCACCCAGTATGATGAGTTGGGCCGCACCCCTGAGACCGGACTCTCTATGTAGTTAGTCTGGATGCCAGCGTTCGCCAGATCTTGCATCTTTGCAATCATGTCGTCACTGCTGCCGCCGTCGCGGATGTGGTGGACGCCCATATCTACCAATTTTTGCTTGACTGTGTTATAGTTTGAGTAGTACGGGGTGTCCGTGTATTGTAAATGCGTGTTCACTCCAATCGAGTCAACAAAGGCGTCAGCGCTCTTCGCTGTCACGGCCTGGGCATGGGCGGCGGGTGTCAGTCCGTTGAGAATGGGTGCCACCGCAGTGCTTACCAAAGTAGCTGTTGAGAGTGCCAACCGCATGAGTGGTAGTGGCAGGTTCTTGGGTGAATGCATCTGGTTTGCCTAAAGTGTGAGTAAATTACTTGGGTAGTGAGCGAACAGCAGAACGTTGCTCCGCCGCACCAAAGTTTGAGCGCGGGAGCGAGATAGCTATTCCGTGTATGTATTACCCTCCAAGCCGCATGGAAGGAGAGTGGATGCTTGAAAAGCCGGTCAGGAAATACCGAGAATTTAGCTGTTGAAAGCTTCTTGGTTTACCCTAATGTTTTTATCAGTTTCTAGGAGTTGGGTCATGCCAACTTGCCAGACTGAGGGGCTCCAGGGGTTGAAGTTCCCCTGTCTGTTTATGATTTGTCTGTCAAGGGCTTGACGACTCGTGCGATCGCTTGCTGCACAAAAGCCTTGACAAATTCATCACGGCGATTGAGCTGAAACTGTCGCTGCACTACCTCAGTCATACCGCCATCACCCCAATCTTGGTTATGGCGAAAGTATTCAATAAAACTCTTCCCAGCAATGCGTGTCAGATAAGCCGCTGTTACCCCTTGAATCGCCCTGTTAATTACAAATGTGGCAAGATTTAGATCGAGCGCTGTTGAGAGCAATTCAATCGCTCCTTTGACAATACCCAAACTCGCCAGGGTTTTTGCTAAAGACAGCGCTAGTTCACGACCCCGCTCCAGATTCAGTTCACAGCCGTAGATTCTGCCAATTTCAACCACCATCTGCGCATTCACAGCAGCTGTTGCCAGTAAATCTACTACCGGCAACGGCGTCACCGAAACCACACCAGCACTAATCCACTGGAACCGCTCCACCACCTTCTCAGCTTGACGGCGACGCTGAGCGTCGATCAGGTGACGGGCTTGTTCTCCCAAACGCTGAGATTGCAGCAAGATGTTGTCGGCTACTAAGTCTTCGCCCTCGGCTCGGAGGACAGTTGCCATCCGCCGGAGTAATGGTATAATGTCTGGTTCAGGCTGAAAGTTTTCGCCGGTTTCTAACACTACCGACTGGGGATGGGCTGCGATCGCCACTATATCTGTCGGCGCAATAAACCCCCGGACGCGCTCTCGCAGCCGCGCCAGAATCACTTCCTTGTCGGCTTCCGTATAGAGGTCAGTTTTGTTCAGGACGATGAGCGATCGCTTGCCAATTTCCGCCAAAGTTCGCAGTGGCTCGTATTCCGACCGGCGCAAATCATTATCCACAACAAACAACAGCAAATCTGCTTCCGTAGCCAGCTGCCGTGCCAGTTGTTCTCGTTGGGTTCCAGCTACACCTGCCTCTAAAATTCCTGGCGTATCTGTAATCAGAATCTCTCGTTCTAATCCCTTCAGCTTGAGGCTATAGGTTTCCCCCACCTCAGTCGAGCCCATTGGTGCATCCACTCGACCCACCATGCGACCAATCATCGCATTTACCATGGATGTTTTGCCAGCTGAGCCGGTGCCAAAGACGACTACCTGCAACTCGCCGCGAGATAAGTTTGCTTCAATCTCCCGCGAACGACTAAGTAAAGCCTGCCGTGCCACCTCATCCTGAATCTGCCCTACCTGTTGCCGCACAGCTCGCAGCGTTTCTGAAGCCGCCTCGGTTTTAACAACTGGGATTTGGGGCTGTAGTCGCTGCCGCCGAGCAGATCGCTTCTCGGCACCCTGAATCATTAGCACATAATAGACAACCGCCCCGATCAAAACCATCAGCAGCACAATCAGCAAAAACACCAGCAGGTTGCCCAGCAGGGGAGAAGAATAGGAAAACTGCCAGTAGAGCCGCGACAGATTTTCAATCAGTAACAGCATTAGCCCCAGAATTATGACGAGGCCAACAATCAAAGTGATGAGGCGCGATAGGGGCATGGATAACTAGGGCAACTTGGGGCTGGAGATACTTTTGATTCTAGTGCGGCAGTATCCTTCTATGGATTAATAGTAAGCAGTAACGCCGGATGTGAGACATTTGTACTTACTGAGAACTAAGTGAAAAGCTTATGGGACTTTTTGACCAGATTATCAATGCGATCGAAAACTCTAATCAGGAAGCTAGCTCAGGTCAACTGGCTAGTATTCTCAGCACCATGCAGCAGATGGGTGATAGCTATGGTGCCGAACCTTCAACAGTTCAATCGCTGTTGTCAATTGTGGGCAACTATGTGCGCTCCGCTTTGCAGCAGAAGCAAGCCACAGAGGGTAATGATTCAGCCCAAGCCGTTGTGAATCAATATAGCGGCACCTATCCCAACCCCCAAGCTGTTCAATCGCTCTTCTCTCCTGAAGAGCAGGATCAAGTTGCTGCTGATGCCGCCGAGCAGACGGGGCTGAATATGGGTAAGGTTCAAGAGATGCTGCCCATCGTAGTTCCTCTGGTTCTGAATCTGCTGCAAACTGGTACCCATGGTCAAAATCCACAGGCAGGGTCGAATCCTGTGCTTAGTACGTTCTTGGATGCCAACCATGATGGTGAGGTCGATATTGCTGACGCCATCCAGATGGCTGGTCGCTATCTCAGCCGGTGAGAGTCGTCTTTTTCGGTACCCCCCAGTTCGCGGTGCCCAGCTTACAACTCTTGCTGAGTCATCCAGCATTTGAAGTGCTGGCAGTTGTCACCCAGCCAGATAAGCGCCGAGGTCGCGGCGCTCAGTTGATTCCAACCCCGGTGAAAACTGTTGCCTTGGCTCACAACCTCCCCGTCTGGCAACCCCAGCGGGTGAAAAAAGATGCTCAAACTCTCACTCAGTTGAAACAGACGCGGGCAGATGTGTTTGTCGTCGTCGCCTATGGGCAAATTCTGTCTCAAGAGATTTTGGATATGCCCCAGGTGGGTTGCATCAATGTTCATGGCTCGATTCTGCCCAAATACCGGGGCGCGGCTCCAATCCAGTGGTGTCTCTATCACGGCGAGACCGAAACCGGCATCACGACGATGCTGATGGATGCTGGAATGGATACGGGAGCAATGCTACTCAAAGCTTTTACACCGATTCAGCTGCTTGACAATGCTGAAGATTTGTCCGAGAGGTTAGCCGGTGTGGGGGCAGATTTATTGGTGGAAACCCTGTTAAAGTTGGAACACCAGGAAATTCAACCGATTCCCCAAGACGCTGCTGTTGCCACCTATGCGCCACTGATTCAAAAGCAGGATTATTCAATCGACTGGTCTAGAAGTGCGATCGCATTACACAACCAAGTCAGAGGCTTTGTTCCCGACTGTGTGGCAACATTTCGAGGCCAACTGCTGAAAATTATCGCCACTGCCCCCCTAGGGCCTGCTTATTGGCCTGAGTTGCCACCGGAATTGACAAAACTAGAGCCGGATTGGCCAACATTATCAGCACATTCCAGCTTTCTGGGTGAAGTTGTAAGCATCGCCAAGGGAATCGGGCCAATTATTCAAACTGGCGAGGGATTGTTGTTGTTGCGGGAAGTCCAGATGGCTGGTAAACGCCCTCAGTCAGGGTGGGACTTTGCCAATGGTTCCCGCTTGGTAGTAGGAGAAGTTTTGTCAGCAGAGCGAATTAGTGCCGATTGAGCAGCGGCAGCAGTGAAGGTGTTAGCCATTGCTCTGGAATTGCCGCTCTCGTTCGGCTTTCTCCGTGATCGCTTCCCTAATCCATTCGCTTCTGTTGGGCAAAGATTTCACAAATGCCTCCAGCGTTGGTGACACCTTGACAGTAATCGTCTTCGTCACCGACTCTGAACCTTTTGCCCTAAAATATGTTTCTGGATTGCCCCCTTTCCTTGCCATTTGTTTATTTTCCAGGTACACTAGGATATAACGATTATAAGCCAGAGGCACAAAGAGCGACCAACTCATCCCCTCTGGCTCGCCCCCTAATCGACGTATACCGCATCAGAGGCCAAATGCATTCTAACCTATTAGACGAAAGTGCGATCGCTCAATCTGGGGTCAACAACCCAGCCCCGCCCCTTCGGGAAGCGGGTGGGCTTGAATAGAGCCCCTTGATTAGCCATCGTAGTTTTGAAGGTCATATTCCCCTTGCCACGGGGAATGATGCCGAGAGCCAACCTAACTTCGGTGAATAGGTTGGGCATTGCCTAATGATTCTAGATCTCGTTCAATTTGAGCTGCGATCGCTCGTCGCAGCCACTCAGAGCGGTTTGGAAGTGTACGCACGTAGTCATCCATCTCCTTTGGCAATTTTACCCCTATTACTTGCTTTACTACTTCTCCTGGGCTGCCTAACTTGTATTTATATTTTGGATTTGGATTTCCCATACTTTTGAAGTTAACTAGGATTCTATGGTAGAATAACTGCAAAACAGGTTGAAGCCAGAGGAAGACGAGTTTGTCGGCTCTTGACACCTCTGGCTTGACCTCAAATTGACGTTCACTACAATCAAAGGTCTGTATGAATTCTAGCCTAATCGACGAAACTGCGATCGCTCAATCTGAGCTAAATGCCTACATAAAAGCCCAAGTAGGCGCTGTCGCCCCCGAAATAATCCCCTTAGTTGCCGCCTCAATCAAGGTTGAGCGCGTCGGCTTCACCAAGAACGCCTCTCGCACGCCCTACCTGGTGTACAAGGTGGGAGAGCGCCGGTGCTGTACCTTCATCAAGCGGCGAGTCTTTTTTGACTTGATCCGGATACTACTCAAATTGAGACAGGGCACCCTAGACCGAATCCGCAGCATCACCGCTTCTCCTCCTCCATTTTTCGGTCTTTCCGTCACCGCCGACGGCGGGAAAAGTTATATCCCTGGTCCCTACGTGATAAAATTCTTTGAGCGGTACAACCAAATAGCATTTGAGCGGGTAGTACCGCAACTATGCGAGTGTAACGATTTATACGATATGTGCCTGCATTCAATTCTGAATGCAGCAACTGAATTTTTTGAGTAATGATGAGCTTTTCAGAGCGTGAACTAATTTTTTTTGGGCTTTTAAATGCACAATTAATTGATTTAATTGACATAAAATTAATCATTGTTTTTTGACCGAAACCAATTCGCGCATTTTCGCAATTTAAGAGGTACAAGCCCTGGCTTTAGCCACGGAAAAGAAAGAAAAAATTAGGTCGAGGCACGTAGTGCGAGACATAAAACGTCCTGTTGAGGCGGCAGAGCGGTTGAAGGCAGGGTATTTTCTTGCTGTAGTTCCATTAATTAACACGCTCGAATCGTCAGTTTATCGTTGCTCATTCTCATTAAGTCAGTTTTCAAACGCACACTACAAAATATATAAATTATTCAAAAACTAACCGCCCTCGTTGAGAGCGGCTAGTTGATTCGATCACTTGGTCAAAGCCGAGCCTGTTTGTAGTAACTTTCCCAAGCTAATTGGCTTTAGACAGATGCTGGTTCAGCATCTGGGGTGCTGTGGTTGGCAACAGCCGCTTGCTCACCCGTAACTTCTGGAGTGGCAGGGGTGGTATCCGCCAGATTGATCTTGACCACCTTGCGACGTGCTTCAGTCACCTTGGGCAGTGTCAGCGTCAGGATGCCATCCTTGAACTCGGCTTGCACTTGGTCATTTTGCACCGGCACTGGCAGGGGAATCACACGCTTGAACTTGCCATAGCGGAATTCGGTGCGGAAGTAGCCCCGCTGTTCGGTTTTCTTGTCGTAGTTGTGCTCACCAGCGATCGCTACTGCTTCAGGCGTCACCCGAATATCCAGGTCTTTAGCTTCAACACCGGGAATTTCCGCCCGTAAAATTACGCTATCCTCTGTATCTTTCAGCTCAACTGCAGGCTTCCAGGTCGTTTGCTCACGATTGGCGATTGCCAGTTCGTTGAACATTTGCTCCATTTGACGGCGCAGGGTTTCGATTTCTTGGTAGGGTTGCCAACGAATGAGTGCCATAGGTCTAGGTAATCTCGGTTTTCTCTCGTTTATCAGTGTTTGTTTCATACCTCTCTATGATGCCGAGGCCGAAGCGTTGAGACAGTGAGGTAAACCAGATTGGATCAGGAGTATTTACCCGACTGTTTGGATACATGGTAGTGAAAGGGCTCATGACCCCTAGCCCCTGAGCCCAAGTTTTCGGCAACTAGCAATCTGCGTGTTACAGAGTTTGAAGTTCTGTAGCCTTTTGCTGAAGGAGACTCAGACGCTGCGGTAAACTATGGCTTGATTAAATGAGTCCGCCGCTAAGAATAACACTCGTTTGGAGTATTGATTCCATGTCTCATAGCGTCAAAATCTACGATACCTGCATTGGCTGCACCCAGTGCGTCCGCGCTTGCCCAACAGACGTGCTGGAAATGGTTCCCTGGGATGGCTGCAAAGCCCAACAGATTGCTTCATCTCCCCGCACTGAAGACTGTGTGGGTTGCAAGCGGTGTGAAACTGCCTGTCCCACCGACTTCTTGAGCATCCGGGTTTACCTGGGAGCTGAAACCACTCGCAGTATGGGTCTGGCATACTGATTGTTAATAGTAAACACCGTTAGACTGATTCTGTTTTCTTAGTATTTCACAATCGGGCTGGTGTTAAGTGGAAGAGGGAGCAATTTGCTCCCTTTTTTGTGCTTTTGTATGCATAAGCGCCATTCTTGTGCTAATAAAACCATCAAACTTATTGACGGCTTCCCTATCGCCCTTGTATGTGTTACAAAACATGGTGTATAAAGGAGGCATTTGCGCTCATGTGCGGAATCGTTGGCTATATTGGCACTCAAGCGGCTACAGAAATTTTGCTGGCAGGTTTAGAGAAACTAGAGTACCGGGGCTACGATTCCGCCGGAATCGCCACGGTATTGGAGGGTGAGATCCACTGCGTCCGCGCCAAGGGCAAACTCCATAATCTGCGTGAAAAACTAGCTGGGATAGAAAACCCTGCCCAAATTGGGCTCGGACACACTCGCTGGGCAACTCATGGCAAGCCGGAAGAGTACAACGCCCATCCTCAAATGGATACGGCAATGCGAGTGGCGGTGGTTCAAAATGGCATTATTGAAAACTACC
>CAXUIG010000229.1:0-10635 GCA_964250845.1 uncultured bacterium
ATGGAGAACCCCCCACACCCCACACCCGCGCGCCCCTCTCTAATCACAAAATTCCTACTAAGTGCAGGAGCCCACGACCAGTAATCAGCTCTATCACCAATGCAATGAAGCCAAGCATGGCGAGACGACCGTTCCAGATTTCAGCTGTCGTGGTCATGCCCCACTGCCAACGCTCTTGGGGGTACATTTTGATCTTTTTTTTCAGCTGAGTAACCTGGGACAGTTTGAGGCTGGGGGATTTCAGCGCTTCGACAACCAGCTCTGCCATCGCCTGAATAAACACCGGATTAGTGTTGAGAGCGGGTACGCGGCGGAAGTTGTGAATGCCTGATTGCTCTGCTAATTCTCGGTACTCAATATCAATTTCCTGCAGCGTCTCAATGTGTTCAGAGACAAAGCTGATGGGAACGACGAGTATATCTTCCACGCCTTGCGCCCCTAGCTCTTTGATAGCGTCTTCCGTGTAAGGTTGGAGCCATTCCACTGGCCCTACCCGGCTCTGGTAAGCTAGGGTGTAGGGATTAGGTCGATTGAGCGTCTGCATAATCAGGGCAGTGCATTCCTCAATTTCTTGCTGGTAGGGGTCGCCTGCTTCTTCAACGTAGCTGCGGGGAACGCCATGGGCACTGAAGAAAATATGAACTTGGTCGGGATTGGCAACCTGGTCGAGTTCCTGAGTAATCAGCTGTGCCATAGACTGGAGATAACCGGGCTGTTTGTACCAGGAGGGAATGACCGTGTATTCAATCCGGTCAAGTTTTGGGTCTTCTAGCCAAAGCCTTTGGAGTAAGCGGAAGCTGGAACCACTGGTGCTGATGGAAAATTGGGGATAGAGGGGCAAAATTACCAGGCGTTCAATCCGATCGCGTTTAATTCTGGCGATCGCTTCTTCTGTAAAGGGATGCCAGTAACGCATTCCCACGTAAACACGGGCTTCTTGACCGGATGAGCGCAACTTTTCTTCAAGTGCTTGCGCTTGCGCTTCGGTGATGTGCCGCAGCGGAGAGCCGCCCCCGATTTGCCGGTAGTTTTCTTGAGATTTCTTGGTTCGCCGCGTGGAAATAAACCAGGCTAGGGGTCTTTGCAACCAGGTAAAGGGTAGGCGAATAATTTCAGGGTCGGAAAACAAGTTAAACAGAAAGGGAGCAACATCCTCTAGTTGATCCGGCCCACCGAGATTGAGTAATAATACCCCAACACGACCCATAGCAGTTACAATATCCCAATCTTTTCAGCTTTGTTACTAAGTTTAACAATATTTTTTTATCAAATGTATCAGTTTACAAAGGAGTTAAGCAATGGCGACAATTTTAAGAGCCTGGAGCTACCGCTATCAGTGGCTTTACGATGGCATGGCGCGTTTGGCTGCTTTGAGTGTAGGCGGTGAAGCGCGATTCCGCCAACTGGCTTTACAAGGGTTAACAATTCATCCAGAAACTAAGGTGCTAGACCTGTGTTGCGGCAGTGGTCAGGCAACCCAGGTGCTAGTGCAATACTCCCAGGAGGTCACGGGACTGGATGCCTCACCCTTATCCCTGCTCCGGGCGCGGCAGAATGTTCCTCAAGCCCAGTATGTCGAAGCTTTCGCAGAGGCGATGCCATTCCCAGACAATCAGTTTGACCTAGTGCATACAAGTGTCGCTCTGCACGAGATGGAGCCGGAGCAGCTGCAATCAATTCTCAAACAAGTCTACCGGGTGCTGAAACCAGGTGGGGTGTTTGCCCTGGTGGATTTTCATTCTCCCAGTAACTGGCTATTTTGGCCTGGGCTGTTTCTGTTCCTAGTGTTGTTTGAAACAAAAACAGCGTGGCAACTGTTGAAAACTGACTTGTCTGGGCTTTTGGAGGAGATTGGGTTTCAGGTGTGCGATCGCACTATGTACGCGGGTGGGAGTTTGCAGGTCATTCAGATCAAGAAATGAACCGCAGAGTACGCAAAGGAAGGAGAGGACTCAGTTCTTAGTGGCGGATTTTGCCGCGATTTGATCTGTCTTTGCTGCCATGATGAAATCGTTGCGATGAAGTCCGTTGATCGCGTGAGTCCACCAGCTCACTGTTACCTTGCCCCACTCTGTGAGCAATGCTGGGTGATGCCCTTCGTTTTCGGCTTCCTCACCGACCGTCTGTGTGAATGCGAGCCCCGTGATAAAATCTGGAAATTTGTATGTGCGCTCCAGACGAGATTCTCCATCCTGCTCCACAATTTTCCAGTCTGGAATCTGCGGCTTGAGTTCTGCAATCTCGTCCTCAGTCACGCGGGGCGCATCTTTGTGACAAGCAGTACATTTTTGTTCTGTTAGAGCTGCCATTGTTCTATCCTTGGTGTCAAGTCGTGTACTCAGCATTAATTTTTACGTAATCGTAGCTAAGGTCACAGCCCCAAGCCTTTCCCGAACCGGAGCCATTACCAATGCTAATCGAGATTAAAACGGTATCTTCTTTGAGGTAAGCACCAGCCGCTGCTTGTTTTAGATAAGCACTCGCAGCTGCACGGTCAAATGGCTGGGGTTGACCATTTTCCATCATTAAGAAATCCCCTAGCTTAATTTGGAGTTCTTCTTGGTCAAAGGGGACACCAGCACGACCGGCGGCGGCGCCAATCCGCCCCCAGTTGGGGTCACGACCAAAGACAGCTGACTTGACGAGGGAAGACCCAGCAATCGTTCTGGCAACAAGACTAGCGGCTTCTTCATCGGTTGCCCCACTTACCTCGACTTCAATCAGACAAGTGGCTCCTTCGCCGTCACGGGCGATCGCTTTCGCCAAATGCTGGCAAACTGCCGTCAGCATCGCCTCCAACTTCTCCGCTTCTGGCCCCATTTCGGTAATTGCTGGGGTGCGGGATTGACCGTTGGCAAGAGCTATCAGCGTGTCGTTAGTACTGGTATCGCCATCCACGGTGATTTGGTTGAAACTCCGATCAGCTGCCCGACTCAGCATTTGCTGCCAAAGAGATGGAGCAACAGCTGCATCACAGGTGACAAAAGCTAACATTGTCGCCATGTTGGGATGAATCATACCCGAGCCTTTGCAGATTCCACCAATCCGCACCGGGCGATCGCCCAAGGTTGTCTCTAGGGCGATGGATTTTGTTACCAAATCCGTCGTCACTATTGCCTGTGCAGCTGCATCGGACCCTGTTTCCGAGGCAGCTGCCACCAGTTGAGTCATGCCAGCCTTAAAGGCATCCATGCGAATTCGTTGACCAATTACCCCAGTAGAAGCCAGCAGAATATATTCGGGGGGAATATTCAATGCTTGACCCAACACTTGGGCACTTTCTAAAGCATCAGCCCAGCCTTGGGCACCCGTTGCCGCATTCGCTTGCCCGGCGTTGCAAAGGATGGCACGAGCGCTGGCTTTGGATTGGAGGCGCGCTCGGCAGTAGTCCACGGGGGCAGCGCGCACTTGACTGGTGGTGAACACACCGGCTGCGATCGCCTCTACGTCTGACAAAATCAATGCCAAATCCGGTAGTCCTGAAGGTTTCAGCCCCGCCGTAATTCCTGCCGCTCGATACCCCTTGGGAGCGGTCACGCCACCAGTAATTTCCCGCCAGTCTAACATCATCCCTCCCTACAACCGCTTAGGTTGCGATTATATCAACTGGGAGTGCGGTTTGCTTGAAAACTTGATAGCTGATACCTAAGTGCTAATAAAAGCAGAGCCTATTTTATGACTCTCCCAATCATCAGGGTGCATCTACTTAGCAAAGTATACCAGTTTAGATATCAGAGATTTTTTTAACGAATTTCGCGGAATTCCTCGTCCTCGCTAATAGCCAGGGTGGGGATGGTGCTGCGTGGGGATGAGAGCAAAGCGTATCCCCAATTTCTCCAGCAGGCACAAAGTCGCTAATAATACTTCACATCACATTCATACTATGAGAATATACTGGTATTTTAGCAACCTACCAGCTGTGAGTAAAAGTTTGGAAAGAAGGGATACATATTCTTTCTGTTCAAAATGAGAGATGCAGTTGACCGAATAATTTTGTCTATTTTATATAAACAAGAGTCTTTAGTTATGTAGCCAGTATGGAAAACGGAAGGAAAAAGTCCTAAGCTTTCTGAAAATTGCTTGGACGTTTGAGCTTTTTGAGTAAACATCTAAACCAATGCAAAAAAATGAGAGTGATTGACTTGTTTGCTGGCTGTGGAGGTCTTTCGATGGGTTTTCAAAAAGCTGGCTTTGAAGTAGTTGCAGCTTTTGATAACTGGAAAGAATCGTGCGATGTTTATGCAGCTAACTTCGCACACCCGATCTTTCAAACTGATCTTTCAGATGTTAAAGATTTAGAAATTTTTAGAGAATGGGAACCTGACATGATTATCGGCGGTCCCCCATGCCAAGACTTTTCAAGTGCTGGGAAAAGGAATGAAACTTTAGGTCGAGCAAATCTAACACTTTCCTATGCGAAAATCCTCTCGGAGGTAAGACCAAAATGGTTTTTGATGGAGAATGTAGGACTGATTAGAAAGAGTCGTGTTTTACAAGAAGCTGTTTCATCTCTTAAAGCGAGCAACTACGGATTAAGTTATACTGTTTTGGATGCTAGCTATTGTGGGGTTCCTCAGAGGCGAAAAAGATTTATTTTAGTTGGACAACTAAATTCAGCAGATGGTTTTTTAGAGAAATACCTTGCTAGAAATCAATCTAGCCGTCCCATGACGGTATTTGATTACATGGGAGAGAAATTAGATATTGAACATTATTATAGGCACCCTAGAAGCTACGCAAGAAGAGGCATTTTTAGTGTGCATGAACCAAGCCCCACTATTCGAGGTGTAAACAGACCTTTGCCTAAAGGGTATAAAAAGCATGACGGCGATCTTTGTGAACCAAGTGATAATATTCGACCCCTAACTACACTGGAAAGAAGTTATGTCCAGACTTTTCCAGAAAGCTTCAAATGGTTTGGGACTAAAACCTCTATAGAACAAATGATTGGCAATGCTGTTCCTGTTAATCTGGGGAAGTACATTGCCGAGTGTATTCTTCAGTACATTGAAGCCTCGAAGAATGACTTACCGAAACAACAATTTGTTCAGCAGCAGTTGGAACTGTTTAAAATTTGACCCTTGTTCCTTGATTCTTCCTGGCTTAGCCGCCCAGCTTATACGGGGTAAAAGTAGGGGCAAAACTAGCGAAGATACTGTTGATGCGTTTGCCCTGGTACGTCACTTATTTAGCTTCTTCGCCAGCAATTGGTTGGTCAATTTGGGGTCTGCCCGCCCCCCAGTCTGCTTAATTACCTGCCCGACAAAGAAGCCCAGTAGCTTGGTTTTACCTTGGCGATACTGTTCTAGCTCTTTGGGATTTGCCGCTACAACTTGCTCGATGATCGCTTCCAGGGCATCGGCATCCGAGATTTGAATCAGCCCCTTGCGCTCAACCAATTCCTTCGGTGAGCCACCCTGAGTCAGCAGCTCTGGCAGGATGTCTTTGGCAATTTTGCCGCTGATTGTGCCGTTTTCAATCAAAGTGACCAGTTCAGCCAGCCATTTGGGTTCAAGAGCGATTTTTGTGATCCTGAGTTTTTCGGTGTTGAGGTAGGCAGCGATATCGCCCATGATCCAGTTGGCAGCTTGTTTGGGATTAGCTCCAGCGGCGATCGCGGCTTCAAAATATTCCGCCACCTGGCGTTCATCTGTTAACACACGGGCGTCGTAAGCCGAAAGTCCCAATTCACTTTCATAACGATGCCGTTTCTGAGCTGGGAGTTCTGGCAGTTTTGATAGCCACTGCTCTAGTTGCTCAGTTGACACCTCAATCGGCGCCAAGTCTGGTTCTGGGAAGTAGCGGTAGTCGCTAGAGCCTTCCTTGATCCGCATACTAATAGTGCGCTGGCTGCCTTCTTCCCACAGCCTGGTTTCCATCACAATCCGCTCCCCGGCTTCTAGGGCTGCGGTTTGCCGCTCTATTTCGTACTCGATCGCCCGTTGGATGGCGTTGAACGAGTTCATGTTTTTAATTTCGACTTTGGTGCCAAACTCCTGTTGACCTAATGGGCGCACAGAGATATTGACATCACAGCGCAGTGAACCTTCCTGCATATTGCCGTCACTCACACCGAGATACAGCAAAATCCGACGCAATTCTTGAGCATATTCAGCTGCCTCTTGACCTGAGCGCATATCTGGTTCAGAGACAATTTCCACCAGTGGGATACCAGTGCGATTAAAGTCTACCAGGGAGTAGGTGGAACCAGACAGGCGATCGCTACCTGCGTGAACCAGTTTCCCAGCATCTTCCTCCATGTGCAGGCGCGTGATCCCAACCCGCTTGCGCCTGGAGTTGCCCTCGGCATCGACTAGCTCAATCTCCAGCCAGCCATGCTCGGCGATCGGCAGGTCATACTGAGAAATTTGATAATTTTTGGGCAAGTCTGGATAGAAATACTGCTTTCGGTCAAACTTGCTGAAGGGGGCAATCTCACACTTTAGCGCCAGTCCTGCTTTGACGGCGTACTCCAGTACCTTCTGATTCAGCACTGGCAGCACCCCAGGCAAGCCCATACAGATTGGACAGATATTTTGGTTTGGCGTCGCGCCAAATTGGGTGGAGCAGTTACAGAAAACCTTGGTGTCGGTATTCAGCTGACAGTGGGTTTCCAAACCAATAACGGCTTCGTACTGAGTTTTAACCGGAGCAGCAATAGTCATGAGTTAAAGATTGCGGCTGAGCTACAATTTCCTCTATTGTAGCCTTTGTGTGCTTGGTCTTTCCATGAGACCAATTACCTTCAACCGCGAGAACCCTGACTATAACAACGAGCGCTCTTGTTTTGATGAGGCGGAGCCGATATCAATTGTCCGTTGCGAGGCGTTTAGTAAGGGGTGAATCGTGGCCAATATCTGTGAGCCTTATAGATAAAGTAGTTGACAACAACTAAAAAAATTGGTACTATTATATACAGTCCTGGCGAAAACACTTAAAACAGCTAGAGCATCGAGAGATGCTACAGAACCATGAAAACTGAAGTTATGGGGTTCTACCCAGAAATGTTTGTGTAGGTAAAAGCTTCAAACAACATGTACTCTTAGAACCAATTATTAAGGTTTTTCACAGTATCGCGGGGCACGCGAAAACTGACCTCTGCAATGGGGTGAAAGCCTGCGGAGAGAATCGTCTCTGGTATCAATTGAGTTAGGCTCGGCATTTTGTATCTTTGGTACGGGTGTTTGGTTTAAGTACTGCCGTAGCGGAAAGTTCTGGAGGAGGGTTTCCCTCCGTAGGAAACTTTCCAAGACGGACAGTTGATAGTAAGCGAACTCGATGATTCAGGAAATCTCAGGGGTGACTCAGAGGAATCCCCCGCTATATTCGGTAATCCGAATTAGCGGCGGGAGGATGTCAAATGTACCGAGTTAGCTGAACTCGGTAACGTTCTTTTTTAGTGACGGCGACTTCCCCAACCTCCAATCGCCCTTTGCCGCGAATGGCGATTAAGTCCCCCGGTTTAATCAGATAACTTGACTGAGTGATTTCCTTCCAGTTGACTCGCACATCACCACCGTCAATTAAATCTGCCATTTTGCTACGGGACATACCGAAGCCAGCTGAGGCGATCGCATCTAGCCGCAGAGAAGCTTCCACCGTCGCCAATTCTTTCTTCTTCGGTTCTCGAATCTTCAGTTCGCTCAAGTCAATCCGCTGCGTTTTGACTGGTACTGAGCGCACTTGCTTGAGATTCATCTCCAGAAATTCCACCAGCTCTGGCACCACAATTACCTGTGCTCCTCGTTCGCCCAGTACAATAATGTCGCCAGTCTTGTCGCGTACAATCCCACTTCCCAGCATTGAGCCCAAAAAGTCGCGATGAGTGGCGGTATCAAATAAAAAATTGCCAGCAATCTCGAGCGCTGCAACTTCAACTTGGGATTTTTCTAGGGGCAGTTCGGCGCGTGCGATCGCCAAGCGTTGTCGTTCTGCCTGCGGATAGCCACCCCACGCGACAAGCTGCACTTCCGTTAAGCGGCTAAACCTCTGCTGGATTTCAATCAGGGAGGGGGGAGAAAGAAAATCCGTAAACACGATTTCCCAGGTTTTGATCGCCTGATCCGCCTGGTCAATCACACGAGCCACAGTGTCTCGATTTTCAACTGCTTTTAAAAGTTCTTCCCTCGGCAGCATTCTTGAGGCACTTTTTTACAAACACTGCCTTTATTCTATCTTTTAACTCCGTTTTCAATCCGCTCCTGAGCGCTAAAGTCAATTTCTATACCTCAGCTGGAGCAGCGTAACCCTGGATATTTTCTGGCTCAAACTGACGCAGTATCCGAGTTGCCTGACGGTTTACACTTTCAGAACCCTGAACCACGACCAGGTATTTACCAGCATTCAGGCGGTTGCGATAAGGTAAGGCATCACCACCGCCTACGACTAAGCCCACTCCACCACCGGCAAACAAACTACCCATAGCACCAGCGCCAGCGCCGAGCAGTCCACCAATTAAGTGATTGCCAATTTGACCTGCCCAGGGAAAGGTATTCAAACCAGTGAGGATGTTGAACGCCACCCCAGATACAAAGCCGAATGGCACGAGCCAGAAAGACATTAGTCGCGATTGCTTTTTGGCTTCCTCGTTGGGGTCAATCAAGCCAAACTCGTCAGCACTCTTATACCCCCTACCCAGTATGCTCACTTTATCAATCGGTATGCCCTCTTTCTCTAGAGCCAAGTAGGCGGCTTCTGCCTGAATGCGGTCTGGTAACACGGCAACAAGGTAATTCATCGGCTTCAACTATTTTTTTTTATGAGGTTTTCCTCAATTAACCAGGGTAACAACTCTAGAATACAGCAATAGCGTTTTTCTGCTTCTGTTTGCTATAATCTCTCTTTCTGGAAGGCTAACGAAGACATGGTAACCTTAAAGTGAACATTTCTTTAAAGCTATGTTCTTTGAACCCTTGCCAGATTATTGTTTGGCGCTATTTACGCCTAATACCAATATACTCATTAATTGTCTTAAAGAAGAAGTTGAAAGTCTAAACTTTAACTTTGCTCGGATGTCATTGTAGCAAAAAAAACCAAGATTATGTCTAAAGTATTGGTTTCCGACCCAATTGACCAGGCTGGGATTGACATATTATCTCAAGTCGCTCAGGTTGATGTGAAAACTGATCTTAAGCCGGAGCAACTGGTGCAGCTGATTCCAGAGTACGACGCGCTGATGATTCGATCTGGCACCCGCGTCACCAAGGAAATTATTGAGGCTGGGAGGCAGTTGAAGATCATCGGGCGAGCGGGTGTGGGCGTTGATAATGTAGACGTTCCTGCTGCCACGCGCCAAGGGATTGTAGTCGTAAATTCCCCGGAAGGGAATACGATCGCGGCGGCAGAACATGCGATCGCGATGATGCTTTCCCTCTCTCGCTATATCCCGGATGCCAACCAGTCCGTTAAAAGCGGCAAGTGGAACCGCAACAGCTTTATCGGGGTCGAAGTATACAAAAAAACATTGGGCATTGTTGGTTTAGGTAAGATTGGCTCCCATGTCGCCAACGCTGCCAGGGCAATGGGGATGAGACTGCTGGCATATGACCCGTTTATATCCACAGAACGGGCGGAGCAGTTGGGCTGTCGCTTGGTGGAGATGGATTTGCTAATGCAGGAAGCTGACTATATCACGCTCCACATACCCAAGACACCAGAAACCACCCACCTGATTAACGCACAAACGCTATCCAAGATGAAACCCACCGCCCGGATTATCAACTGCGCCCGAGGTGGCATCATTAATGAGGCAGACTTGGCAGAAGCGTTGAGCAACGGCAAAATTGCTGGTGCCGCGTTGGACGTATACGAGACAGAACCGTTGGGAGACTCCCCCTTGAAGGCACTAGGGAAAGAAGTCATCCTTACCCCCCACTTAGGAGCATCCACCACTGAAGCCCAAGTCAATGTTGCTATTGATGTGGCAGAACAAATTCGCGATGTGCTGTTGGGGCTACCGGCGCGATCGGCGGTGAACATCCCAGGACTAGGCCCCGATGTGTTAGAAGAACTCAGACCTTATATGCAACTGGCTGAAACCCTGGGCAACTTGGTGGGGCAGCTGGCTGGGGGACGGGTGGAGTCGCTGAATGTGCGATTGCAAGGGGAACTGGCGACCAATAAAAGCCAGCCCTTGGTAGTGGCAGCGCTCAAAGGGCTACTCTCCCAAGCTTTACGGGAACGGGTGAATTACGTTAATGCCAGCATCGAAGCCAAAGAGCGGGGAATTCGCGTGATTGAAACGCGGGATGCCTCGCTTCGGGACTATGCTGGGTCGTTACACCTGGAAGCGAAGGGTTCGCTCGGTGAGCATTCCGTCACCGGCGCTCTGTTGGGGGATGGCGAAATCCGCCTCACAGACATTGACGAGTTCCCAATCAACGTACCCCCCACCCAACATATGCTGTTTACCCTGCACCGCGATATGCCGGGGATTATCGGCAAGCTCGGCTCCCTGCTGGGTAGTTTTAATGTCAATATTGCCAGTATGCAGGTGGGCCGTAAAATCGTGCGTGGCGATGCAGTGATGGTGCTGAGCTTGGATGACCCCCTACCTGATGGGATTTTGGCTGAAATTATTAAAGTGCCGGGGATTCGGGATGCTTATACGGTGACACTGTAGAGGGGGTGAGGGGG